>DASSOO010000175.1:0-4121 GCA_035700455.1 Gammaproteobacteria bacterium | reverse complement strand
CGTCTGTGACCCGTGCCGCGATGCCTTCGACCAGGATCTGCTGCATCAACGGCTGCCAGAAAAAGCACAACGCGGCCTTCGGGTGAGCGTCGAGATGCTGTCCCTTACGGCTGTGGGTATTGGTGTAGAAAACGAAGCCGCGCGCATCGAAATGCTTTAACAGCACAGTGCGCGCCGCTGGCTGGCCATGAGCATCGACGGTCGCCAGCGTCATCGCCGCCGGCTCGTTCAGGTTCTGGCGCTGCGCTTCGGTAAACACGTCGCTGAAACGCGCCAACGCTTCGTCGTAAAGGGCATCCATCGCGTCAACCGGCGCGCGCGGCGCGCTTGCGGCCCTGCTCCGTCAAGTAGCGCTTGCGCAGGCGGATATGGTGCGGCGTAACTTCCATCAGCTCGTCGTCTTCGAGAAATTCCATCGCCTGCTCAAGCGTAAAGCGCACCGGCGGCGTCAATAGCACATTGTCGTCTTTGCCCGCGGCACGGATGTTCGTTAACTGCTTGGCCTTCAGCGGATTGACGGTGAGGTCGTTGTCGCGCGCGTGGATACCCACGATCTGCCCTTCGTAGACCGGCTCGCCCGGTGCGACCAGCAGACGGCCGCGTTCCTGCAGATTGAACAAGGCGTAACCGACCGCCTTGCCCTCGGCATTCGCAATCATCGCGCCGTTGCCGCGCTTGATCTGCGCTCCGGTTTTGACCGCACCGTAATGGTCGAAGATATGGTGCAGCAGGCCGCTGCCGGAAGTCAGTGTGCGGAACAACGTCTGGAAGCCGATCAGGCCGCGCGCCGGGATTGTGTAGTCGAGCCGCACGCGGCCGCGGCCGTCGGGCACCATGTCGGTCAGGTCGCCGCCGCGCGCGCCGAGGGCTTCCATGATCGCTCCCTGGTGCGCCTCCTCGACGTCGACGGTCACCGCCTCGAACGGTTCTTCGTGGCGGCCATCGCGCTCGCGTACGATCACCTGCGGACGCGACACCGCGATTTCGTAGCCCTCGCGGCGCATCGTTTCGAGCAGGATCGCAAGGTGCAGCTCGCCACGGCCGGAAACACGAAACTTCTCCGGATCGTCGGTCGGCTCGACCCGCAGCGCGACGTTTGTCAGCGCCTCACGTTCGAGCCGCTCCTTGATCTGCCGGCTGGTCAGGAACTTGCCGTCGCGGCCCGCGAACGGCGAACTGTTGGTTTCGAACTGCATGCTGATGGTCGGCTCGTCGACGGTCAGCGGCGGTAGTGCGTCGACACGCTCCGGGTCGCACAGCGTGTCCGAGATACGCGGCCTCGGAAGGCCGGTAAACGCAACGATGTCGCCGGCACGCGCGGTTTCGACCTCGACGCGCTCGAGCCCCATAAACCCGAAAACCTGCAATACCCTTTCGCTGCGCACACCGCCGTGCCGGTCGACAACCGCGACCGGGCTGTTGCGGCGGATACTGCCACGCGCGATACGGCCGATGCCGATCGCCCCCACATAGCTCGAATAGTCGAGCGAACTGACCTGCAACTGGAACGGACCGTCGAGATCCACCGGCGGCGGCGGACAATGGCTGACAATCGTCTCGAACAGCGGGTTCATGTCCGGGGCCGGTGCCGCGGCATCAAGGCCGGACTGACCGAGGAGCGCGGACGTATAAATGACGGGAAAGTCGAGCTGCTCTTCGCTCGCGCCGAGCCGGTCGAACAGGTCGAACGTCTGGTCGAGCACCCAGCTTGGACGCGCGCCCTCGCGATCGATCTTGTTGATGACGACAATCGGCTTCAAGCCGTGCTGGAATGCCTTCTGCGTCACGAAACGCGTCTGCGGCATCGGCCCGTCGACCGCGTCGACCAGCAGCAGTACCGAATCGACCATCGACAGCACCCGCTCGACTTCGCCGCCGAAATCGGCGTGCCCGGGCGTATCGACGATGTTGATGCGGTAGTCGCGCCAGCGGATCGCCGTATTCTTCGACAGGATCGTGATGCCGCGCTCACGTTCGAGATCGTTCGAATCCATGACGCGTTCAGGCACGACAGCACGTGCGTCCAGCGTGCCCGACTGGCGCAGAAGCTGGTCGACAAGCGTCGTCTTGCCGTGATCGACGTGGGCGATAATGGCGATGTTGCGGAGATTTTCGATCAAGGAACTGTCCGGGGCCGCGGCGGGCAATAAAAACGCGCGATTATACTCCCTTGGCGGCCTGGCCGGCACGGCTTCCCGCGACCCTCAATTGCCTTTCCGCCCTCTGCCGACTAGCATTTCCTCATGCGCTCCGACCTTGCCGCCGCTGGGCTCGCGCCGCCCGCGCTCGAGTTTCGCGAAGCAGAATCCGAGCCGCCGACCGTGGTCCTGACAGGAAACTGGAACCTGCGCGGCTTTTCGCTGCGCGCCGGCGGGCTGCGGACGCGCCTGCGCGAGGTCGCCGGCCGCAACGACGTCGGCTGGGATCTCACCGCGGTCGACTCGCTCGACAGCGTCGGCGCCTTCGTGCTGTGGGAAACCTGGGGAGAGCGGCAGCCACCGCACCTCACGCTGCGCGACGAACACGCCAGCCTGTTCGAGCGCTGGAGCGAGCGCAGCATCCCGAACCTGCGCGCCCCGCATACGCGCGTCTTCCAGCCGCTGCGCCGCCTGTTCGAACACTGGTACGACGCGCTGGTGGTTCACCCGAAGGAACTCGTCATCCTGATCGGCAGAGTCGTGCTCGACAGCGGCTACCTCATCCGCCATCCGGACCGGATTCCGTGGCGCGAAGTTTCGGCGACGATTCACGAGGCCGGCAGCCGGGCGTTGCCGATCACGGCGGTCGTCGGCGTGTTGATCGGCGTCGTTATCAGCTACCTGTCGGCCTTGCAGTTACGCGATTTCGGTGCCGAGTCGTATATCGTGCCGATCCTCGGCGTCGGCGTAATTCGCGAACTCGGTCCCCTGCTTGCGGCGATTCTGGTCGCCGGCCGCTCGGGGTCGGCAATGACGGCTCAGTTCGGCGTCATGCGCGTGACGCAGGAACTCGACGCGCTCGCGGCGCTCGGCATCTCGCCGAGCGTACGCCTGATCTGGCCGAAAATCATTGCGCTCGCCGTTGCGCTGCCGCTGCTGGTCATCTGGACCGACCTGCTCGCGCTGATCGGCGGCACGCTCTCGGCAAGCTTTTCGCTCAACATCAGCTTTCGGCAGTTCTTCGCGCGGCTGCCCGAGTCGGTGTCGATTGCCAACCTGTGGATCGGGCTCGGCAAATCTGCGGTCTTCGGTATCCTGATCGCGACCACCGCATGCCATTTCGGCATGCGCGTCCAGCCGAACACGGAAAGCCTCGGCCAGGAAACGACGGATTCGGTCGTAACCTCGATTACTGTCGTCATCCTCGCCGACGCAGTGTTCGCCGTCTTGTTTCAAGGGGTGGGATTCTTCCGATGAGCGACAACGTCGTTGTCCTGGAGCATGTGGAAACGCGCTTCGGCGAACGCGTCATCCACTGCGATATCAACCTCAAGGTACGCAGGGGTGAAATCCTTGGCATCGTCGGCGGCTCCGGCAGCGGCAAGACGACGCTGATGCGCGAAATGATCGGTCTGGAACCGCCGACGGCGGGCCGGATTTTCCTGTTCGACCAGGAATTGACACCCGGCAGGAACGTCATCGCCAAGCTGCGCGACCGCTTCGGCGTACTGTTTCAGAGCGGTGCACTGTTTACCGCGCTGACGGTGTACGACAATATCGCGCTGCCGCTGCGCGAGCTCAAACTGTTGCCGGAGGACATGATCCGCGAACTCGTCTGCATGAAGCTGTCGATGGTCGGCCTCGACGCTTATGCGGCGAATTTGCTTCCGGCGGCGCTTTCCGGTGGAATGGTCAAACGCGCGGCGCTCGCGCGGGCGCTGGCGCTCGAGCCGGAACTGTTGTTTCTCGACGAACCGACCTCCGGTCTCGACCCCATCGCCAGCGAGGCGTTCACGCACCTGGTTGCGAGCCTGCACCGTGAGCTCGGCTTTACGGTCGTGCTCATAACGCACGACCTCAACACGGTGCGCGACCTGTGTCATCGCGTCGCAGTGCTGGCCGACCGCCGCCTGGTCGCGCTCGGTACGGTGGCCGAGGTGGTGTGCTCCGACCATCCGTTTGTGCGGCGTTTTTTTCATGGCG
>DASSOO010000174.1:0-2430 GCA_035700455.1 Gammaproteobacteria bacterium | reverse complement strand
CCGCCTTGCGGCCAAGCTTCTTGATCGCCGCCTCGGCGCGCGCCTCGAAATCCGGCTCGCGGCCGTAAATGAAGTTGAAGCGGCGCGCGATCTCGCGTGTCATCTCGACATGGACGACCTGATCTTCGCCTACCGGCACGAAGCCCGCGCGGTATATCAGGATGTCGGCGCTTTGCAATAACGGATAGCCGAGAAAGCCGTAAGTGGAAAGGTCGCGCTCCTTGAGCTTTTCCTGCTGCTCTTTGTAGGTCGGCACGCGTTCGAGCCATGACAGCGGCGTCACCATCGACAGCAGCAGGTGCAATTCCGCGTGTTCCGGTACGCGCGACTGTACGAATATTCTGGCCGCGCCCGGGTCGATACCGACCGCGAGCCAGTCGATGATCATCGCCCACAGGTCGGATTCGATCGACGCAGTGTCTTCATAATGCGTTGTCAGCGCGTGCCAGTCCGCGGCGAAGAAAAAGCACTGGTATTCGTGCTGCAGGTGCAGCCAGTTTTTCAGAACGCCGTGCAAATGGCCCAGGTGCATCGGCCCCGTCGGCCGCATGCCGGACACGATACGCCGGTTGGCGTCCGCCATCGCGTTGACCCCTCCGTTCAGCTCAGGCCGCCGACGTGCAGCAACAGCGTGAGGCGCATCGCCGCAATCGGCGGCGACAGAATCACATTGAGCACGCCGGTAACCAGCAGTACGACGATGATGATGAAGCCGAACGGCTCGATCCGATCGACCGTCGCGGCCATGCGCGGCGGGATGATGCCCGTGAGCACGCGGCCGCCATCCAAAGGCGGCAGCGGCAACAGGTTGACGACCAACAGAATCACGTTAATCAGCACCCCGGCCTGGCCCATCAGGATCAACGGCACGCTCAGCCACGGTGCGTTGATCGACACGCTGAAACGCACGACCAGCGCCCAGATGATCGCCATCGCCAGGTTGGCCAGCGGGCCCGCAAGCGCCACCAGCGCCATGTCGCGGCGCGGGTTCTTGAAGTTGCGCGCGGTCACCGGTACCGGTTTGGCCCAGCCGAACAGGAAACCGCCGAGGATCAGCATCAGCGCGGGCACGAGGATGGTGCCGACAGGGTCGACGTGCTTAATGGGGTTGAAGCTCAACCGGCCGAGCATTTGCGCGGTCGGATCGCCGAGGCGCCGCGCGGCCCAGCCGTGGGCGACCTCGTGCATCGTGATCGCGAACAGTACCGGAATCGCCCAGACGACGATCTTCTGGATGAGGTTGAGATGAATCATCGGCGGATTATACGCAATCCCGCCGCGCTTAGGCTCGCAGCCGTGCGCCTTCGGCGGCGTTTTGCACCTCCGCGAGACGCTCTACGCCGCCCTTGCCGGCACGCACCACGACCGGCTCGCCGGTGAGGTCGATAATGGTCGTCGGCTCAACGCCGCACGCGCCCCCATCGATGATGACGTCCACGTCGCGCTCCAACCGCGGCCGGACCTGTGCCGGGTCCGTCACCGGCAACTGTTCTCCCGGCAGCATCATGCTGACGCTCATCAGCGGTGCGCCCAGCTCTTCCAGCAGCGCCTGGTCGATGGCATTGGCGGGTACGCGGATGCCGATGGTCTTGCGCTTCGGATGCACGAGCCGCCGCGGCACTTCGTGCGTCGCCGGCAGGATAAAGGTGTACGGCCCCGGCGTCAGCGCTTTCAGCAACCGGAATGCCGGTTTGCCGACCCGTGCGTAAGTTGCGAGTTCCGACAGGTCGCGGCACACCAGCGTAAAGTTGTGCGACTGCGAATCGCCGCGCAGCCGGCGGATACGGTCGGCGGCACCCTTTTCGCCGACGCGACAACCGAGCGCGTAGGTCGAATCGGTGGGGTACGCCATCACGCCACCGCGGGCGAGGATTTCCGCCGCGCGACGCACCAGACGGCGTTGGGGATTATCGGGGTGGATCTCAAAAAATTGGCTCATAATTCCGCGAGTTAGAAGATATTATTTAAGGTATTGTCTTGTTCTGAAACGAGGCCTTGCCGCTTGGACCCGGGCTTCGCTGTTAGGCTATCATAACCGGCAAACGCGATTCCGCCGCGTATTTCATTATCCCGATGGCCGCGCTGTTCGAACTGCTCCCGATCGTCCTGTTTTTCGTCGCGTTCAAGCTCGCGGGCATTTATGTCGCGACGGGGGTCATCATCGTCACCAGCGTTATCCAACTCGGTGTGGGCTGGTTGCGCGAGCGCCGGCTCAAGCCGATGCCGCTTGCGGTGACGGGCCTCGCGGTCGTTCTCGGCGGCATCACCATCGCGTTGCACGATCCGCTCTTCATCAAGTGGAAATTCTCGGTTGTGTACTGGCTGTTCGGGCTGGTCTTTATCGGCAGCCAGTTTATCGGCGAGAAGGCGCTGGTCGAGCGCGCGCTCGGGTCGCAGCTCAGCCTGCCGCGGCCGGTCTGGAACCGCCTG
>DASSOO010000173.1:0-5717 GCA_035700455.1 Gammaproteobacteria bacterium | reverse complement strand
GGCTCGGGCCTTATTTCTCCCACTCCTTTCGGTATCCATACCAGCCCGCACGCTATTCATACCGACACATGCGTAGTGTTCGGGCAGTGCAGTAATACCCGCCGGCTGACGTCGACGATGACGTTGATTCCCGATGCTGCCGACGGACTGTCGCTCGATTCGGTTTACCACCGCGAACTCGGCTCCCTGCGTCGCAAGGGGCGCAAGCTGATGGAAGTCGGCTTGCTGGTCGCGGAATGTCGCGCCACTGTCAGTCGCGACATCACCGCGCTGTTCGAGTTGATGAAGTGGGGGGTCTATTACGGTTTGCATCTCGGCATCAACGACATCGTCATCGGCGTGCATCCGCGTCATGTGCGGTTCTATACGCGCTGGTTCTCGTTCGAACAGTTCGCGCCGGAGCGCACGTATCCCGTCGTGCGCAACCGCCCGGTCGTGCCGCTCAGACTGAGCCTGAAGGAAAAGCTGGCGGTCGATTTGCCGCCGCGCGGCCTGCGGCACGTGCGCGACAATCCGGTTGCCGCCGACGCCTTCGGCAGGCGCTATAGCCTCCGTCATCAGGAACTGACCGACTCGTCGATCGAACGCTTTATCAACGCACATCATCGGCCGGACCGTTCGCTTCGCCGTCCCGGCGTGCATGTGCTGCCGCAGCCCGCACTGGTGCTGCAGCCAATATAACCACCATAACCGCCTGAGAGAGACAGGACTTCGCCGCCTCGCATTGCGGGGCGGCGCGTTTTGCCGGTGCTGGCATATTCCGCGGAATTTGTCATAATTGCCGTCTGGCTGCGGCCCGGCCGCAGCCAGCCGCCAACAGGAGCACGGCATGGATATCGAACGGCGCCAGTATCCGCGGGTTCCCACCGACGAATCGATTCAGATTATCGATGCCGACGGCAGCGTCCTGCCGGCGGTTGCCCTCGATATCTCACTGCTTGGCATGCAACTGCTTTGCGACAGTCTTACCGCCAGACGCGTCACGCGGAACCTTGACGCCGCGGACAGCATCCAGGTGCGCTTTCCGGTGACGACCGCTGACGGCATAGGCAGCGTCAATGCCTGGTGCCGCGTCGTATACCTGCGTCACTTTCCGGAAGACGAGTGCCGCCTGGGTTTGCAATACAAGAGCTTCGTCGGCGCGAGCTACAATTGGCTTGAGAGCTTCGTCGATCAGCGCGTAAGCTATCCCGACGAACGATTGTTGGCGAAACATTGACCGCCGCGGCACTGAGTGCCGCAGCCATCCCGGTTCCCGCCTTGCCGCAAGGATTCTGCACCGATGGAATATCGCCGTCTCGGCCGTTCCGGCCTCAAGTTGAGTTGCCTTTCGCTCGGCTCCTGGGTGACGTTCGGCCAACAGGTCGACAAGAGCGCGGCGCAGAACATGCTCGCGCATGCTTATGACGCCGGCGTCAACTTCTTTGACAGCGCGGAATCCTATGGCCGCGGCGCCGCTGAGGAAATTCTCGGCGAGGTACTCGGCAGGCTTGGCTGGCCGCGCGATACCTGGTGCGTGTCGAGCAAGGTGTATTTCGGCCGGGTCTCCGAGCCGACGCCGACACAGCGCGGCCTGAGCCGCAAGCACATCGTCGAGGCCTGCCACCAGGCACTCAGGCGCCTCAAGGTCGACTACCTCGACCTTTATTTTTGCCACCGGCCCGACCCCGACACGCCGATCGAAGAGACGGTGCGCTCAATGGACGAGCTGGTACGCCAGGGCAAGGTGCTTTACTGGGGCACATCGGAGTGGCCGGCCGAAGCGATCGCCGAAGCTTTCCACATCGCGCGCGAGCATCATCTTACGCCGCCGACGATGGAGCAGCCGGAATACAATCTGTTTGCGCGCGAACGCGTCGAACGTGAATACGCGCCGTTGTATTTCGAATTCGGGCTCGGCACGACGATCTGGTCGCCGCTGAAATCAGGCCTGCTTACAGGCAAGTACAACGAAGGCATTCCCGACGATTCACGTCTCAATCTCGCGTCGTTCGCGTGGCTGCGCGAGAGCGTGCTCGGGCCGGAAGCCGATGCGCGCATCGCTGCGGTGCGCAAGCTTGCCGCGGTCGCAAGCCGCCTTGATACCGGCATGGCGCAACTGGCGATCGCCTGGTGTCTCAAGAATCCGCATGTCAGCACCGTCATTACAGGCGCATCGCGTGTCGAGCAGTTGCGCGAAAACCTGCGCGCGCTGGACGTGGTGCCACTGCTGACCGGCGAGGTGATGCAGGAAATCGAATGGATTTTGCAGGGCAGATAACGACGACGAACAAGGAGGCGTAATGGACAACGCAAAGATACGCGCGACGGCGATATTCGCCACGGCATTGCTGGCGGCCGGCGGTGCGGTTTTCGGGGCGCCGGCGAAGACAAATGTGGAGTGTGCGAAAGACAACGGCGGCATCACGCTGCCGGAGGGCTTTTGCGCGGTCGTTGTTGCCGACGACGTCGGCAGCGCACGCCATCTTGCGGTCAACAAGAACGGCGACATTTATGTCGCGCTGAGTCAAGTCAATGGTGACTCCCGAAAGGGCGGCATCGCCGCGCTGCGCGATACGAATGGTGACGGCCGGGCCGACGTTACCGAGTACTTCGGCGACGAAACAGGCACCGGCATCGCGGTACGCGGCGATTGGTTGTATTTCGCGCCGGACGACAAGGTACTGCGCTACCGGTTGAAGCCCGGACAATTGGTGCCGGAACGAAAACCCGAAACGATCGTCAAGAATCTGCCCGAGCAGGACGAGCATTCGGCGAAGAGTATGGCGTTTGACGCGCGCGGTAATATGTACGTCAACATCGGCGCGCCATCCAACAGTTGTCAGCGCTCGGATCGCGCACCGCATTCGCCGGGAATCAAGCCGTGCTCGCTGCTCGAACGGCATGGCGGCATCTGGCGCTTCAAGGCCGACAAGGAGAACCAGACGCAGGGCGACGGCAAGCGCTACGCGACCGGCACACGCAACGTTATCGCGCTCGCATGGAATACGCCCGCCGACCAATTGGAAGGCGTGCAGATGGGCCGCGACCAGTTGCACGACCTGTGGCCGGAGCATTTTACGACCAAGCAAAGTGCGGAGCTGCCGGCCGAAGAATTTCTCGAGATCGGCGAAGGCGACAACTTCGGCTGGCCGTACTGCTATTACGACCAGTTGCAGGGCAAGCGCGTGCTTGCGCCGGAATACGGCGGTGACGGCAAGAAGACCGATAACTGCGAAAAATACCCGAGGCCGATCATGGCCTTCCCCGGCCACTGGGCGCCGATTGCATTGCTGTTCTACACCGGCAAACAGTTTCCCGAGCGTTACCGCGAGGGCGCCTTTATCGCGTTTCACGGTTCCTGGAATCGCGCACCGGAACCGCAGGCCGGCTACAAGGTCGTGTTCGTCCCGTTTGCACACGGCAAGCCCGCGGGCCCGTATGAAACTTTTGCCGACGGCTTTGCGGGAACGCAGAAACCGATGTCGTCCGGCGATGCGCAGTACCGCCCGGTCGGTTTGGCGCAGGGGCCGGACGGCTCCTTATATATCTCGGATTCGCAGCGGGGGCGGATCTGGCGGGTTATTTATGTCGGGAAGCAGTGAGTACTGGCTGTTGTACCGGCCTGCGGCGGCGGGCTGAAGGATTTTGTTCGCGCGCAGCGCGATCAAAAACCCGCCGCGCAAAGGCGCCGAACCGGAGCACGTTATGTACAAACCGCGCAGCTTTGCGACAGACGATGTCGCCGCGATGCACCGCCTGATCCGGGCGCATGGCTTTGGCACGCTGGTGACGCCGCATGCGGACGGCGTGGAAATCAGCCACATTCCGATGTTCCTCGAAGTCGAAGCCGATGCACCTTACGGTGTGCTGCTGGGCCACGTCGCCAAGGCCAATCCGCACTGGCGGCAGTTTGAAGCCGGCGCGTCGTTCGCAATTTTCTGCGGGCCTCATGGTTACATATCGCCCGGCTGGTACGCGGAACGGCTTACGGTGCCAACCTGGAATTACGCCGTTGTGCATGCGCATGGGCGGCCAGACCTGGTCGTCGAACGGGCGCCGCTGAAGGCGCTGGTGACGCGGCTGGCCGAGATCTATGAAGCGCCGCTGGGGCATCCGTGGGATATGGAGACCGCGGCGGAGGCGATCGACGCAGAGCTCGGCGGCATCGTCGGTTTTCGCATGCCCATCGAACGCCTCGACGGCAAGTTCAAGCTCAGTCAGAATCGCTCCGTCGCCGACCGCGCCGGCGTCGTCGCCGCGCTGGAGAAGTCGAATCCCGAACTTGCCGGGATGATGCGCGAAACCTTTCCCGACGACGCTGTCAAGGCAGATAACGGGCTATTATCCGAGGGATAAAAGGGTACAATACCTTCAGGACGTAATGGCCGTTGTGACATAGTTTCAAGAACGGCAAGCTGCCAAAGGAGGGCTTCGCCAACACGCGGCTCGCGGATGCGAGCCGGGTGCTCCAGTGACGATAGCAGCGGCATATTCGACGTGTCCATAAGGAAGGAAGGTTTGAGGGGACGAATCGGAACGTCCACTTTCAATTTGCAAAACGAACGGGCCATGGATGGTGTTTATGCTGGTTCGGCCGATGACGGTGGGCGCGCGCGGCGGTGAAATGGCTATGGCCGAAGTCTGACTGGTGGCTTGCGCTGCTGATTGTGGTCCTGGTCACCGCAGCTGGTGCCAGTGGCCAGTTCGCCGTACTCGATAACGCAATTTATGCTTGGGGCATGCGCTTTTCGGCGCAGCGCGATCCCGGCAGTCGCATCGCAATTGTCAGTCTCGACGCCGCGGTCGCGGCCTCGCCCGACAAGCTCAACCAGGCACTGACCGATATCACCCGCGGGTTGGCCGCCGACGGTGCGGGCGTCATCGGATTTGCGCTGCCGCCCGATCAACTTGCCGCCGCCGGCAACTTCGGCGACGCTTCCGGCTCGACCGCGACACCGCCTCCGGACGATTCCGACGAAGCACCCGGCAATACCACTTTTCTCGCCAGCATCGCCGCGGCGCACAACGTTGTACTGGCTGCGACCACGTCCGGGACCGCCGACTCGGACGACACGGCGGCGGGCGCGCAGCTTCCCGACAGCATCTTGCTGAACAGCCTGCCTGCCTTCGGCGCACCGCCGCCGCGGCAGGGCGGCGTGCTCGCGCGCTGGCTCGATGTGCGTGCACCACGGGTACAACTCAACATGCCGCCGGCGCCGCTGGCGTCGGCTGCCGTCGGTGTCGGCGTGTTGGTCGACAGCGACAGCTTCACCGGCGCGGCGCCGGCGGTAGTGCGCACCGGCAGCGCGTACATGCCCGGCTTCGCGCTCGAAATCGCAGCCCGCGCACTGGACCTCAACAACCTTGACATGATCCGGGGCAGCGGCCGCAAGATTCTGCTCGGAGAGCGAGGCATACCGACCGACTCGCGTCTGCGCCTTTATCCATATTTCTACGGCGACCGCGCGACATTCCCGCACTATCCGGCCGCATCGGTCGCCGGCGGCTTGCTGCCGAAAGACACCTTCCGCAACAAAATCGTGCTCGTCGGCGTCACCGCGGCCGACGCGGTCGGAGGTCAGACAACTCCAATCGGGGGCAACGTCGCGCCGGTCGTGTATCAGGCGAACGTTATCGCGAGCCTGCTGAACGACGACCTGTTCACGCTGCCGCCGTGGGGCATCGGGTTGAGCGGCGGCTTACTGTTCCTGATTGCATTGTATTTCGTGTTCGTC
>DASSOO010000172.1:0-4231 GCA_035700455.1 Gammaproteobacteria bacterium | reverse complement strand
CGGCTGGGCAGCTCGCGCTCGTCGACGGCGGTACGCGGCCGTTCAACGCCGTCGACGTCGATAACCTTTGTCATGCGATCGTGCTGGCGTTGCGCGCACAGGCTATCCCGCGGCCGCGTTACCTGATTGCCGACGGCGGTTCCGCCACCTGGGGCAGCTTCGTCGAGGAGTTGCAAGCCTTGTCCGGGCGACATTTCCGCGTCATGGAAATCGATGCCGATGTTGCGGCTGCGTACGCAGTGCAGCCGGCTGCGACGCGGCCGTCGATCGGCAGGAGTCTCAAGCGGCTGGTGTCGAGCGACGTGCGCGAGGCGCTGCGTAAGGACCCGCTGCTTGCGGTGGCGGACAAGAAACTTCGCGGCCTGGTGGCGAAACTGCCGGGCGCTCTCGAAAGCCGTGTGCGCCGCTCGGTAGAAGGCACGGTCCGCGTGCCGCTCGCCGATCTCAATCCGCACGTCGATATTGCACTCGCCGCGGCGCAGTTGCCGCGCTTTCGCTATTCGATCGAAAACGCACGCCGCGACCTCGGTTTTCATCCGCCCAACGACACGCGCGCGAGTCTCGCGAACTACCTGCGCTGGCGGCAGGCGTGGAACGAGCACCTGCAGGGTTTCGAAGACCTGTTCGCGGACCTCGAACCCGGGTCGGCTTTTCTTGCGTCATGAACGCCACGCTGCAACGCACTCCTCTTGGCAACCGCGGGCCCACGCTGGTTTTGCAGTTGCTGATTCTCGCCGGCTGCGCCTCGGCGCTTTACCTGTTTGCGGCGAATTTTCCGTATCCGTCGCCGCTGATCAAGCCATTGTTGCCGCCGGAGCAGCGCTGGCCGACGGCGCAGGTGCAGCAATGGGTGCGTTCCGGGCACATCGACCGGGGCTTTTACGACTTCTTCATGCGCGACCCGCCGCGTGCCGTGCCGCCGGGCGTGAACGTGGTCGCGCCCGCCGACGGCCCCATCGGCGGTGTCATTCGCACGCCCAAGTGGACCTATGTCGAGATCCAGTTGTCGTTCTGGGACGTGCATGTGCAGCGCGCGCCGGTCAGCGGCACCGTGGTGTCGATCGAAGACGCTGGCGATCGCATCATGCCCAACAGTTTCCGTCACGACATCTACATGCGCGAGCACGATTCCCCGGTGCAGAAGATCGTCACGATCGCGAGCCGCTGGGGTCTCGTCAAAGTGCGCCTGATCACCAGCCTGATGGCGCGGCGTATTCGTGTATGGGTGCAGCCGGGAGAGCATGTCGACAAGGGCCAGCGTATCGCGCGCATCCTGCTTGGCAGCACGGTCGTGCTGCAACTGCCGCCGGGTATGCCGCTCAATATCCGTAAGGGCGAGCGCATGGTAGCCGGGGAAACCATTCTTTCCGCGCCCAAAGAGCCTGCCGGAGCATCGCCATGAGCCGGATATGGATTAACGGACGGCTCGCCTGGCCGCCGGTCGCACTGGTGGTTTTTACTACCGTGCTGGTGTTGGCGTTCGATTTCAGTTGGCGCCTCATTACGGCACCGTTCTGGATGTTCGCGGCGGCAACCATAATCGCGTGGCTGATCGGCGTCGCGATCATCGTCATGCTCGCGCGCCGTTTCGGCCGGCCGCGGCGTCGCGACGACCTCGGCATGCATCGGTTACGCGGGCAGGAGAGCCTCTGATGTGCGGCATCGCCGGCTTTGTCAACCTGCGCCAGCCGCTGTCGAACGACGTGCTCACCACGCGCGCCATCCGCATGGCGGATACGCTTGCCCATCGCGGTCCGGACGACGCGGGGGTGTATGCCGATGCAGCTGCGCAAGTGGCGCTCTCGTTCCGGCGCTTGTCGATCATCGACCTGTCCGCCGAAGGCCGCCAGCCGATGCGCTCCGCAGGCGGCCGCTATCACCTTGTCTTCAACGGCGAAATCTATAATTTTGTCGAGTTGCGCCGTGAGCTCGAAAAGCTCGGCTGCACGTTCCGCGGCCATGCCGACAGCGAAGTGCTGCTGGCGGCGATCGAGCAGTGGGGCGTGGCCCACGCGCTCAACCGCGCCAACGGCATGTTTGCGATCGCGCTGTGGGACTCTGAACGGCGCGAGCTTTCGCTGGCGCGCGATCGGGCCGGTAAAAAGCCCGTCTATTACGGTTGGGCCGGCGGTTGCTTCGCATTCGCTTCCGAACTCAAGGCGCTGCGTGCGCTGCCCGGTTTCGATGCACAGATTGACCGCGGCGCGCTCGCGCTGTTTCTGCGCCACAATTACATCCCCGCGCCGTACAGCATTTACGACGGCGTTTACAAGCTGCGCCAGGCGGAACTGCTGACGCTCCCTTCGGCGGCCATTGCAACGCGGCATACGCCGGACGAGCTGGCACGTTTCCGGCAGACGTTCTGGTCGTTTGCCGACGTCGTGCGCGACGGGACGGCCAATCCGTTCAACGGCGGCGACCGCGAAGCATGCGACGCGCTCGAGCGGCTGCTGTCGAAATCGGTGGCACTGCGGATGGTGTCCGACGTGCCGCTCGGCGCGTTGTTGTCCGGCGGCATCGACTCGAGCACGGTCACCGCATTGATGCAGGCGGCTTCGTCACGACCGATCAAGACATTTTCGATAGGCTTTCACGAACGCGACTACAACGAAGCTGAGTACGCCGGCGCGGTGGCCGCGCACCTCGGCACCGATCACACCGAATTGTATGTCAGCCCTACCGAGGCGATGGCGGTCATCCCGAAACTGCCTGCGATTTACGACGAGCCGTTCGCCGACGTGTCGCAGGTGCCAACGTTTCTCGTGTCGCGGCTCGCGCGCCGCGACGTGACGGTGGCGCTTTCCGGCGACGGAGGCGACGAACTGTTTGCCGGCTACACGCGCTACCTGTTCGCGCAACGCGTCGCACACGCGGCCAGCCTGCCGGGCCGGCGCCTGATTGCCGGCATGCTCGAGCGCCGGCCGGCGGCGCGCTGGGACGAAATTTTCGGCCGACTGCCGTCCGTGCTGCATCCCGCGCAAGTGGGCGACAAGCTGCACAAGCTCGCGCCGCTGTTGCGTGAGCCGGATGCGGTTGGAATCTATCGACGCCTGTTTTCGCACTGGAGCGAGCCGGAAACCATCGTGCGTGCCGCCGAAGAGCCGTTGACGCCGCTCACCGATACGACGGGGCAGCCGCCGGTCGCCGGCTTCATTGAGCGCATGATGCAGCTCGATTTTCTCACCTGGCTGCCGGATGACGTGCTCGCGAAAGTCGATCGCGCCAGCATGGCGGTGAGCCTCGAGGTGCGCTGCCCGCTGCTCGACCCGGACGTGATTGCGTTTGCATGGCACCTGCCGCGCCGTCTGCGGGTGCGCAACGGCCGCGGGAAATGGCTGCTCAGGCAGGTGCTCGGCCGCTATGTACCGAGCGAACTTTTTGAACGCCCGAAGATGGGTTTCGACGTGCCCATCGGCCGCTGGTTGCGTGAGCCGCTGCGCGACTGGGCGGAAGCATTGCTCGATCCGGCGCGCCTCGTGCGCGAAGGCTATTTCAATCCCGCGCCGATCCGCGAGCGCTGGCGCGAACATCTCACCGGCGAACGCAACTGGCAATACCAGCTCTGGGACGTGCTGATGTTCCAGGCGTGGCTTGAGGCAGCGCAGGGGAGAGCGGTGCCAGTTCCGGCATCGCACGCCGCCGCCGCAAACGAGGTTGCGCAGTGAGTGCATCCACCCCGCGGCTGGAACCTCTGCGCAAGAATGCGCGCTGGGCGAAGGTCAAGCTGCTGCGCAGGGTCTGCGACTTCAAACCCGAAGAAAATCTCATTATTTCCGCCAACGAGCGCGGCGGCAGCACCTGGCTTTCCGAACTGTTCCACCGGATACCGCGCACCGCGGTATATACCGAGCCGTTGTACCTGTTGCCGTCGAACCCGCTCCGGCAGTTGAAGTTCACCTGGAACCAGTACATCCCGGAAGACGCCGACTGGCCGGAGGCCCGCGACTTGTTCGAGTTGCTGTTGCGCGGTAAGCTGCTCACGAGCTGGACCTCCTCGACATGGTCGTTTCTCCGCGCGCGGCGGATGGTCGTCAAGTTCTGCTATGCCAATGCGCTGCTGCCATGGCTTACACGCAACTTTGCGTTCCGCTACGCGCCGATCTGCTTTGTCCGTCACCCGTTTGCCATTGCTGCGTCCAAGATCAAGTTCGTCGGCTGGAAACACGACTACCCCGGCTTCCGCATTCCCGACTGTCCGTATCGCGAGCGCTATCTCGAACACGCTGCGTTC
>DASSOO010000171.1:0-3544 GCA_035700455.1 Gammaproteobacteria bacterium | reverse complement strand
AAGGTCCGGCGCTGTACCAGCCGCTGCGCGCGGCCTTGACCGGCCGCCTGCACGGGCCGGAACTGGCGCGGATCTGGGAACTGCTTGGCCGGGTGCGCATTCGCGCGCGCCTCGAAGCGGCGTTGAAGACGATCGCGGAGAAATCGTGAGCCTGCAAATTTACAACTCGCTGACGCGCAAGAAGGAAGAGTTTCGCCCGCTCCGGCCCGGCAAGGTGCGCATGTACGTTTGCGGACTCACAGTCTACGACTACATGCACATGGGCCACGCGCGCATGCTCGTCGTGTTCGATACCGTCGCGCGCTACCTGCGCGCACGCGGCTACGAATTGACCTATGTTCGCAACATTACCGATATCGACGACAAGATCATTCGCCGCGCGGCCGAAAACGGCGAGACCGTCGGCGAGCTGACGCAGCGCATGATCGAGGTGACGCATGCCGACGAGGCTGCGCTCGGCGTGCTGCGTCCGGACATGGAGCCGCGCGCAACGCAGGCGATCGACAAGATGATTGCGATGATCGAGCGCCTGGTCGCCAGCGGCTACGCTTACACGGCCGATAACGGCGACGTGTACTATGCCGTCGGCAGGTTCGCCGACTACGGGAAGCTGTCAGGCAAGAAGGTCGATGAATTGCGCGCCGGCGCACGCGTCGAAGTCGGCGAGGCCAAGCGCGACCCGGTCGATTTTGTACTCTGGAAGGCAGCCAAGCCGGGCGAGCCGAGCTGGCCGTCGCCGTGGGGCGAGGGGAGACCCGGCTGGCACATCGAATGCTCGGCGATGTCGACGCATGCGCTCGGCAATCACTTCGACATTCACGGCGGCGGCATGGACTTGCAGTTTCCGCACCATGAAAACGAAATCGCGCAATCGGAAGCCGCGACCGGCGAGCCGTTCGTCAACGTCTGGATGCATAACGGCTTCGTGCAGGTCGACGAAGAAAAAATGTCGAAGTCGCTCGGCAATTTCTTTACCGTGCGCGACGTCCTCAAACGCTACCGTGCGGAGGATGTTCGTTATTTCATCCTTGCGAGCCACTACCGCAGCCCGCTCAATTACAGCGACGAAAACCTTGCCAGCGCGCACGCGGGGCTCGAACGGCTTTATACGGCACTGCGTGGCCTCGAAGTTGGGGCAGCGCCGGAAGCAAGTCCGTATCGCGACCGTTTCTTCGCGGCGATGGACGATGACTTCAACACTCCGGTCGCCATCAGTGTGCTGTTCGATCTTGCGCGGGAGATCAACCGGTTGCGTGACGAGGATATGCGCGCCGCGCGCGGCTATGCCGGGCTGCTCGTGGAGTTGGGTGGCGTGCTGGGTTTATTGCAGGACGATCCGGAGCGCTACCTGCGCGGCGCGGCGGGTGGCGGTTTGCCGGACGAAGAGATAGAACGTTTTATTATCGCGCGCGCCGATGCGCGCAAACAGCGCAACTTCGCAGAAGCCGATCGCATTCGGGACGAACTCGCGGCAGCGGGCGTCGTGCTCGAAGACCGGCCGGACGGAAGCACAGACTGGCGGCGGGAATAAATAAAGTGCCTAGGACTGAGTGCCTGGGACTAAGTCTGGAAAAGAAAGGAGTGACCAAGGCCTCCCGCGTCCATTGGGCCGCAACTGGACCAGCCATAAAACGGAGCATTCTTAGCTCAGTCCCAGGCACTCAGTCCTAGCTACTTCTCAAAGCGGATGCTGCCGCGCCGCCTCCAGCGTATTCGACAACAGCATCGCTACCGTCATCGGTCCGACGCCGCCGGGAACCGGCGTAATGAGACGCGCGCGTTCGCGCGCGGCTTCGAAGCCGACGTCGCCGACAATGCCGCCGTCGGTGCGGTTGAAGCCGACGTCGATAACAACGGCACCGGATTTCACCCATTCGCCGGGGATGATGCCCGGCTTCCCCACGGCGACCACGAGAATGTCGGCCGCGCGCACCGCGGCCTCAAGGTCGGTGTCGCGGGTAAAGCGATGGCAGACAGTGACGGTGGCGCCGGCAAGCAGCAATTCCATCGCCATCGGCCGGCCGACGATATTGGATGCGCCGACGACGACAGCATGCTGGCCGGTCGGGTCGACGCCATAGCGTTCGAGCAGGCGGATGACGCCGTAGGGCGTGCACGGGCGCAGCAGCGGAATGCGCTGGGCGAGGCGGCCGACGTTGTACGGGTGAAAACCGTCGACATCCTTGTCCGGCCGGATGCGCTCGATGACCGTCGCCGGCGTGATGTGCTCGGGCAGCGGGAGCTGGACGAGAATGCCGTCGACAGCCGGATCGTCGTTGAGCCGGTCGATCAGCGCCAGCAGGTCGGCTTCGCTGGTTTGGCCGGGCAGGTCATAGGCTTTCGATACCAGCCCTGCTTCCTTGCAGGCGGCGCGCTTGGTGCGAACGTAGACCTTCGAAGCCGCGTTGTCGCCGACGAGCACCACCGCGAGCCCCGGTGCGCGTTCGCCGCGCGCAATGCGAGCAGCCACTTCACGGCCGATCTCTGCGCGAATTTCAGCGGCCAGGGCTTTTCCGTCAATCAGTTCTGCGGGCATTGTATATATAGGTATCGGTACGGCGCGAAGGGCCGCCATTCTCGCATGTGCTCTTTGGCATCGGCAAGGCGCACGGGCAGCCCCTTGACGGATCACCCGGCAACCAACAATAATCCGCCCGTGCAAAACTCTGCCAACATTGTCAAGCGTATGAAAAAGCGCACCACTGCGGTGCGCGATGAGGCCGCGTCCGTGCTTTGACACTGACGCCGGCAAAACAGGACAACATCACGCCCGCACGGTGAAGCCGCAGCGGGTATTTTTTTGCCCGCCGGCCGCCAACGGGAACGGACAGGCCAATGCCGAATAACATTTCTCCGTGGATCGTCGTCAAGCTCGGCGGCACCAGCGTCAGCCGCGCGGATTACTGGGACAACCTGATCAGCGTGCTGCGCGAGTGGCGGGCGGCAGGCCGGCGCGTGCTCATCGTGCAATCCGCATTGAGCGGAATTACCGACGCACTGGAGGCATTGCTGAAAGAGCCTTCGGCCGATGCGCGGCGTGAGCGGCTGGTGACAATCGAGGCGCGGCACGCGGCGCTTGCGCGGGAAATGGGTGTTGACGCGAGTGCCGCGCTGCAGCCGGTGCTCGCGACGCTGGCGGCGGACACCGCACAAATAAACGAAGATCCGCCGCCTGCACTGCACGCGCGGATTCTGGCGGCGGGCGAATTGCTTGCAAGTTGTCTCGGCGCTGCATATCTGCGCAAGCAGGGCGTTGTGGTAGATCTTTGCGACGCGCGCACATTGCTTCGCGCATCGCCGCTCCCCGGCCAGTCGGTACGCGGACGTTATCTTTCAGCGGCGTGCGCGGTGCACCCGGAGGGTGCGTTCGCGAAACGGCTTGGCGCGGATGATGGATTTGTGCTGACGCAAGGCTTCATCGCGGCCGACGCGGACGATGGTACGGTCGTACTCGGTCGCGGCGGCTCGGATACGTCGGCTGCCTGCTTCGCGGCGGCACTCGGCGCCGAGCGGCTCGAAATCTGGACCGATGTACCGGTATTGT
>DASSOO010000170.1:0-14309 GCA_035700455.1 Gammaproteobacteria bacterium | reverse complement strand
CGCCGGACCGAGGGCGTCGACGGCGATCATGTCGACGTCTACATCGGCCCGAATGAGGATGCCGAGAACGTCTATATCGTCCACCAGCGCCAGGCCGGCAACTGGAAGGAATACGACGAAGACAAATGCATGCTGGGCTTCGCCACGCTCGCCGATGCCAAGCGCGCGTATCTGCGCCAGTACGACGATCCGCGCTTCCTCGGGCCGGTCACGGTCATGCCGTTCAAAGATTTCAAGGACAAGGCGCTCGCCACGTTCGAGAAGCCGGCGATGATCAAGGCGCTGTTTTTCAGGCGGCGCGCATGAAAACGCTCTATATCGACCGCTGGTGTTACGGCTTTATCGCGCCGGACGGAACCCGATTTCCGACGCTGGGCCGGCTGCACGCCAACGGCCTGCATACGCTCTACACGGTAGAAGACCCGTGGAACGACAACGCGCGCGGCAATTCCTGCGTCCCGGACGGCGTGTATGACCTGGTCCCGCACTCGACCGATGCTCATCCGCATACCTGGGCGCTGCTGAACCCGAGCCTCGGCATTTATCACCAGCCCGGCGACAAGCCTCCCGGCGTCTTCGGTCGCTGGGCCTGCCTGCTGCATCCAGCCAACGACGAAGACGACATCGAAGGCTGCATTGGCCCCGGCCTGCGGCCGTGTCTGGATCCGTGGCTGGGCGTCAAGGACTCGCGCGA
Organism: Gammaproteobacteria bacterium; assembly: GCA_035700455.1. Lineage (GTDB taxonomy): Bacteria > Pseudomonadota > Gammaproteobacteria > Natronospirales > DASSBR01 > DASSBR01. The sequence continues at coordinate 13,615 of DASSOO010000170.1, read as the reverse complement.
CGCGATGAAAGCCATTCGCGAGTTTATCGGCCGTGACGCGGCGCGGCTCATCATCCGGCCGGTCAGCGGCGCGCACTGGAGCTACGCATGAGCCGGTTCGTGCAATGGTGCATCGACGCCAAGCTGCTGCGCGCCGTCGCGCTGCTATGGGCAATGGCGCTGATTAGCTGGACCGTCGTGCGAACCTTTTTGCATTTATCGCTGATTACCGCCTCGGTCACTTCGGCGCTGGTCGCTGTAGTCGGCATTCTGAGCGTGGTGATCGGAATGTACACCCATTCCCGGAATCGAGACTGACCATGATCGAACGTCCGTTTTATATCAACCGCCCGCGCCGCGAGGCGTTGGACCCGGTCACGCAGGCGAATCTCGGCCTGCGCGGCCACGTCGAGTGGCAGGTGCGCGAAGCCGACGGCGCGATCGCCCGGCAAGGCGAGCGCGACAACCTGATTCTGGATCAGGGCTTGAACATGCTGCCGGATAGGTGGATTGCCGACTGCTTCACGTCCTGCTGCGTGGGTACCGGAAACTCCGCGCCGGCGGCGGGGCAGACCGGGCTCGACCTGGAAATCGCCCGCACCAACACCTATCAGACCGCTGACGGCGACTGCGGTACGACGCTGGTCGATCCGGTGACCTGGCAGATGAAGCGGACGTTTTCGTTCCCGGCCGGCACGCTGGATTCCAGTCGCGACGGTAATTACAAGGAAATCGGCGTCAGTTATACCAATACGCCCGGGCAGAATCTCTTTGCGCGGACGTTGTTTTCGTCCGCCGATGCGCCGGCGGAACTGGCGATTACGTCGACGCAGTCGCTGTGGGTGGTGTACACGCTGACGATTTCATGCGGGCCTGCGGCGGTGACGGCAGGGTCGCTCAATATCACTGGTTTGGGCGATACGCCGTATACGCATGCGATTCAGGATATAGATAAGTTGATCCCCGCTACTCTTGGTAAGTATGAGGGGTACGTAGGCATTGGGTTTTCTGGAATCAACCCGTCCAATGGCGAGACATCACTTTCAGTGTCCTACGCAGGTGGACGCAAACTACTATTGGAGCCTCGAATAAGCCCGTCGTTCCAAGTGCCACTTATTGATTCCGTTAAAGCACTCGACGATCCGGGGCATCCTACGCTTACGGCTTCTCCGACCAATCAATTTACTACTTCCCCTACAGTTGACGCGTACATCCAGGGAAGCTTCTATTCAGATCTCCACATCATGGCTGTTGCCAATGAAGCAAACTTCGCAATCAGTCGAATCCACTTCGGATACCCGAGATATACAAGTAGCGTGTCTACAGCCGATCACGTAAATTATTCTTTTGCGTACGCCCTCCGCTTCGACAACCCGATCGTCAAGGAAAACGTCTACACCTTCGAAATGGTGTTCCGCCTGAGCTGGGGCCGCGCGTAGTGCGCATCCTACTCATCAAGTCCTACGTCCGGTCGCACAAGCGCCGGCTCGGCAACGGCCGGGTGATCCTGGTCGGCAGCTATCACAACCGGGTAAGTCCGCGGCCGAAGCATAAGGCGGCGGAGAAGGATGAGAAGACGGGAGACTTGTTTGAGAAGGAACCCGAGCCAAGCGAGCCGCCCCGCTGGCCTGGCGACAGCGAAGCGCAGCGCGCGGGGTTTGAGAGCGTCGACGAGGTGAAAAAGCTCGCGATGCACCGTGAGGCGATAGCGAACGATATGGCCAAAGAGCACCTGCGGCGCGAGCGACATGCCGACGCCGCGTGGCGGCGGGGAAAATATACCCGCGCCAAGTTCCGCATCCATCATATCGCCGACAAGTACGGCATGAACCCGCACTCGCATGTGCTGGACGTGATCGCCGGCCACGTCTCGCTGGGCACCATGGGCGCAAACGCCGACGAAGCGGATGCCGCACGTAGCGTCGCGCTTAAAACCACGAATGCGCTGCTGGCTCGCGCCGGCCTCGATCCCGCCAATCTGCCTGTTGAGCGACCGGAAGAACCGGAGGATTCCTTGTTCGCGCGCCACGGCTGACGCGTGACCGCCGACACCGCGCGGGCGAGGGCAATTGCCGACCGGCTCAAGCGACGCCGGGTTAACCGGTTCGTCGTAACCGCCGCGCAGAACGCCACGCCGGTCCATGCTCCTTTCTTCCGCGCCCTGCTGCGCTACTGTCGTCACCGGCACGCCGAAATGGTGGTGATTCCGTACCGCTACCGCAATCCCACCTCGCAGTGGACCGAGAACGCCCAGGAGGATGACTGGTGGGCGCCGGAGCTGGTGCCGTTTCTGCTGGATACGCGCCTTACGCTCAACGACCATCTGCTGATCCTCGGCGACATCAAGACGCAGCCGACGGCCGTCAGTCCGCTGTCCGGATTCGAGACGCTGACCGGCGGCCGCTCGGCGATCATCGGCCACCCCAAGCTGGAGCTGCTGACGATCCCGACGCCGCAGCACAAGCTGCCGAAGGTCATGACCACGACCGGCGCGGTGACGGTCGCGAATTACACCGATACCAAGGCCGGCAAGAAAGGCGAGCATCATCATACGTTCGGCGCGGCCGTCGTCGAGGTCGCCGGCGATGTGTTTCATCTGCGCCAGCTGAACGCGCAGACGAACGGCGAGTTCATCGATCTGACGGAGCGGTTTACGTCATCGGGCGTCAAGCCGGCCGGCCGCGCCGCGGCGCTGGTCATGGGCGATTCGCACATCGAATTCATCGATCCGGCGGTAGTGCGGGCGACGTTCACGGCGCCGAAGAGCATGATCAAGACGCTCAAACCGCGCTACCTGGTGTGGCACGACGTGCACGACTTCTTCAGCCGGAATCATCATCACCGCGGCGAGTGTTTCACCAATTACGCCAAGCATCATGCCGGGCTGGATAACATCGAGCGCTGGCTGGACCATACGTTCGCGTTCATTGATAAGCATACGCCGGCGAATGCCAAAAACGTGTTCGTCCCGTCGAACCATCCGGATGCGCTGCTGCGCTGGCTGAAAGAGTCCGACCCGCGCGACGATCCCGAAAACGGGCTGTTCTGGGCGCGCACGTATGCCGCGCTGCTCGAGCAGACGCGCATGACGCCGTCCGGGACCGCGCACCCGGATCCGTTCGTCTATTGGGCAAAGCAGAAGCTCAAGACAGCCGGGCAGGCGGTGTTTCTGGACCGAGACCAGAGCTTCCAGGTGCAGGGCATCGAGGTCGGCTACCACGGCGACCAAGGCCCGAACGGCGCGCGCGGCTCCATCCGGGCGTTCGGCAAGATCGGGACCAAAACGATCATCGGGCATTCGCACTCGCCGGGCATTCGCGACGGCGTCTATCAGGTCGGGCTTTCGGCGCGCTATCGGCTGGAATACAACCACGGGCCGAGTAGTTGGCTGCACACGCATTGCGTCGTATACGGGAACGGGAAACGCAGTCTCATTACCATCATCGGGAACCGCTGGCGCGCGTGAATACGGGGGTCGTGACTGCAGACTGAAGGCTCAAAGCGGAAAAACTGCTTAAAGGAGCTTTCATGAAACCATCTCATGGCCGGAGCGTAATTTACCGGCTGCCGAAAGACGAACCAGACATCAATGGCGCGCGCGAATTCCCTGCGGTGATCGTGCGGGTTTGGTCGGACTCTTGTGTCAATCTTCGCGTCCTTTCCGATGGTCCTTATAACCGTTGGGCGACGTCGGTCACTCTTCTCCCTGAAGATCGGGGCGAGAGAAATACTTGCTGGTGGCCGCCGCGTAACTGACGGTTATGCGAAAACCTCATCCCCTCCCGCCGCTGATCGGCTTCGCCGGCGTCGCGGGCGCCGGTAAGGACACCGCGGCCAAGTTCCTCGGCGTTTACGGCTACCGGCCGTTCTCGTTCTCCGATGCGCTGTATCGCGAAGTCGCCGACGCGTTCAGCGTCACGATGGAATCGCTCTATTACCGGGCGCTGAAGGACGCGCCGCAGCTGGAACTGGCGCTGGCGCGCTGCCGGGACGACGGCTTTATCTGCGCACTGCTGGAAGCCGGCGAGATTGCTACGCAGCCGGCCGAATATGAGAAGCCGCGCTCGCCGCGCTGGATTCTGCAGCGCTGGGGGACCGAATACCGGCGCAAGCAGAACCCGCAATACTGGATCGAGCGCGTCGCCGAGGATTACCGCCGCCGCGGGCCGCTGATGGCGAACACCTCGGTTCGGTTCCAGAACGAGGCCGAATGGATATTGTCGGAGCGCGGGCTGATCTTCCGGATCCTCAATGATTCGGCCGGCTGCGAGGCCCATGTCAGCGAGAACCGCCTGCCGGACGAAATGATAGCCGGAGAAATCGACAACAACGGCACGTTCGAAGAGCTATTCGAGAACATCCAGATCGCCCTGGACCGCGCATGACCAAGCTGATCATGCTGCTGAAGGGCGCGGCCGAGCAAATCGGCCTGTTCGACACGCTCGTGCCGGTGAAGGCGAGCGTTCGCAAGGATGGAACGGTTATACCGGCGCATACCGCTCGGCGCAAGAAGCGGCTCAAGGTGGTGACGAGTCAGCCGCAGGGCGCAACAGAAGCGCCGGAACAGGGCGCTTTGTTTGATAAACCGGCGGTTAAAACGGCGCCCGAGAAGACCGCAACCAAGCCCGTTTCTGTCAAGCCCAGAAAGCAATCCAAACCCGCTGCGCAGCCGGCGAAGCGGGCGGCGCCGGTCATTGCCGACGAGCCGGCCGGCGTCGATTACGGCCTGCCGTTCGAAAGCCTCCCGATCCCGGCCTTCGGCGTCGCGCCCGGCACTACCAAGGCGCAGCGCAAGAAGCTGAATACGCAGGCGCGTGACCTGCTGCGCGAGAAAGCCGACGACGAATTGACCGGCGCCGACAAGGCGGTACTGGCGCAGTACAGCGGTACCGGCGGCGTCGGCGACTCGCTGAACGAGTTTTATACTCGCCCCGATGTCGCCGCGGCGATGTGGAAAATCCTCAACACGTTCGGCATCCGCGACGGCGACGTGCTGGAGCCTTCATGCGGCACCGGCGTGTTCATGAAGACCGCGCCGGCGGCGGTCAAGGTCGCCGGCGTCGAACTGGACGGTACCAGCGCGCGCATTGCCAGCGTCCTGCATGGCCGAGCTGAAGTAACCGAATCCAGCCTGGAGGTTTTCGCGACGCAGGACGCGCGCCAGTTCGACGCAGTGATAGGAAACGTGCCGTTCGGGCTGCGCGGCGCGAGCATCGGCGCGGACAAGAAGCATCTGCCGAGCGCCGAACAGTATTTTCTGGATACCGCGATCGACAAGGCGAAGAGCGAGGGCATCGTCGCGCTGATCGTGCCGACCGGCATCATGGAGAACCGCAATACCCGCAGTTTCCGCGAACGGCTGCTGCGCAAGGCCGAATTCGTCGGCGCGATGCGGCTGCCGAATACCGCGTTCGAAGCGTCGCATACCGAGGTCACGACGGACATCGTCATTTTCCGCAAGCGGCCTGGCGATGTTGCCGGCGCCTTGGGCGCGGTCGATCAGCAGGCGCTCAAGGATCTGGGCGTCTGGGATGATGAATTTCTGTCCGGCGGCTACTTCGCCGGGCGCGGCAAAAACAACGTGTTCGGCCGGCCGGAAGCCGGCTGGCGCTCGAAAGCCGGGATCGGCAACGACTTTACCGTGACCGGCTCGATGGCCGGCGTCGCTGCCGAGATTTCGCAATTCGCGAATAGCGAATCGGCGGCCGGGCCGACGATGGCGGATATCCTCGCGACGGCCGGCGATGATGAGGTCCAGGCGCAGCGCATCCGCACCGCAGCACTCAAGCGGCCGTATGAGGTCGCCAAGCCCGGCGATACCAAGGTCATCGACGGCATTACCTATGTGCTGCAAGGCGAGCCGCCGCGCTGGCATCGGGTCAGCGACCAGCCAGCCGATGCCGAGGCCCTGACAGACGCGCGGGCGGTCGCCGAACGGCTGGACACCATGTTCAGCGGCTCCGAATTCGGCCGCGAGCAGGACCGCGCCGAAGTCATCGCCGCGCTGGACGCCTTTGTCGAGGCGCACGGCGCGCCCGCCGGCAACCCCGACCTGATTGCCGCTGCCCGCGACGACAAGGTCCTCTGGCGCCTGCTGGGCGCGGTCAACCGGGACGGCAGCTATTCCGACATGGTGACCGGGCGCAAGGACACCGCCGGCCCCAAAGACTTCGACAGCGTCGCCGCCCGCCTGGCGCTGCTGCAGGGCGGCTTTACCGCCGACGATGTCGCGGCCGAATGGACTGACGGCGACCGTGAAGCCGCGCTGGATCGGCTGTTCGCATCGCCGCAATACGCAGTCGAAGCAGACGGCAAGACCTGGACCACGCTGGACAGCTATCTCACCGGCGAGTTGTGGCCCAAGTTCGACGCGGCGCGCGCGGAGCTGGAGCACGAGGGGCTGGCCGAGCATTACAAGGCGAAGTACCGCGCGCAGGTCGAGGCGCTGGAAGCCGCGATCGATCCGAAGGGACTCGAGGACGTGGAAATCACGCTGGCGTCTGGCTGGATACCGGCGGATGTGATTACCGCCTGGTCGGCAGCGCTGGTGGATGAGTGGCAGACGCAGAATCCGAGCGCCAACTGGGAGCCGGAACCGCTGACAGTCACCTTCGAAAATGGCGTCTATGAACTGTCCGGCGACCTGGTCGGCGCCGGCTACAGCGCCAAAAGCCTGTTGAAACAATACCTCAACCGCACCGGCGTCAAGAAAGACGACTGGCCGCACGTCGAGGCGATGAACGAGCAGTTCAAGCAATGGCTGCTCGGGTCCGACGAGCGCGACCGGGTCGAGGATTTGTACAACCGCACCTTCCGCGGCTTCCGCCAGAAGGCGCACAGCGACGCGCCGCTGGCGATTCCGGGGATCAACCCGGCGATGGACGTCAATGCCTACCATTTCGCCGGGTTGCGCTGGGCGCTCGATGCCGGCAAGGGTATCATCGCCGCCGACGTCGGGCTCGGCAAGACGCTGCGGGGCCTTGCGCTGGCCAAGCTGCTTAAGGCGCACGGGCAGGCGAAGAAGCCGACCTTCGTGGTGCCGAAATCGGTGCTGGCGAATTGGGTCGCGGAAGCGGAGACCTGGTTCCCGGGCGCGCGGATACTGACCATCGGCGAGACCTACAGCCGCGACAAGAACGGAGAGCTGGCCGGCACAACGGATACCAAAGCCGAGCGCGACCGCAAGTTCCACGAGCTTTCCCAGAACGATTACGACTTCGTGTTTCTGTCGCAGCCGGTATGGAACGAGCTGGATTTGAACCCGATCCCCAAGGGCGAGTACGTCGAGGGCGATTTCTGGACGCAGCGCGCCGATTCGCTGGGTCACGCCGGCGACAAGCGGCTGAACAAAATCCGCACGGCCTACGATCAGGCGGTCGCCAAGCGCGAGTTCGACAAGCGCACCGACGTCATCTACTTCGACGATCTGGGGATCGATGCGCTATTGCTGGACGAGGGCCACGCCTACAAGAACCTATTTGCCGCCCGCAACCGCTTTGGCCAGCAGCCCAAGTTCCTCGGCGGCTCGGGGCTGAGTAACCGCGCCCAGGACACGTATTTCAAGACGCGGTACCTGCGCGAGCATTTCGGCGACAAGGGCGTCTTCATGCTCACGGCGACGCCGACGAAGAATTCGCCGCTGGAAATCTACTCGATGCTGTCGCACGTGGCGCCGGAAGAATTCACGCTGCGCGGCATCAAGAATTCCGAAGATTTCCTCGACCGCTACTGCGAGTTCAAGCAGGAACAGATTCTGACGGTCGACGGACAGATAAAAGAATCGCCGGTGGTGACCGGATTCAAGAATCTGGACGAGCTGCGCGAAGTGATGCGCAAGTACATCGACCGCAAGACCGCGGAAGATGTCGGGCTGCCGCTGCCCGAGCGCCACGACGAAATGCACATGGTCGACATGTCGCCGGCGCAGGAACAGGTTTACGAAGGCCTGCGCCAGGAGGCCGAGGCCGCCGGCAAGGATCGGGAAGCAACCGGCGATGCGCATATCTTCTCGATCATGGACCGGATGGCAAAGGCCGCGATCGACCTGGAGCTGCTGGATCCGGACCATTACAAAGGCCATGTCTCGCCGAAGCTGACCGAGGCCGCCGATACGATTTTCACCAATGCCAAGGACGGCGGACAGGTGGTGTTCTGCGACCACAACGACCTGCACGAAAAGATCGCCGGGCTGCTGGTGGACCGCGGGCTGAATCGCAACGAAATCGCGATCGTCAACGCCAAGGCAGCGAGCACGTCGGCCAAGCGCCAGGCCATATCCGACAAGTTCAACGCCGGCAAGTACAAGGTGGTGATCGGCAACACGGCGACGATGGGCGAAGGCATGAACCTGCAGAAGCGCACTGCCGACGTCCACGACCTGACCATTCCATGGGAGCCGGCGAGCCTGCAGCAGCGTCACGGCCGTGGGCTGCGCCAGGGTAACGAGAACGAGGCGGTCCGCATCCACCCGTACCTGTCCAAGGGTTCGTTCGACGGCTACCGCTGGCAGACGGTCAGCGCCAAGCGCGACTGGCAGGACGTGCTCTGGAACGGCGGCGACAAGGTCGAGAACCTGGCGCGCGAGAGCATGGGCAGCCGGGAAGAAATGATGATACTGCTGTCGGCCGACCCGGACGCCGCGCGCAAGCAGTACGAAGAGAACAAGGCGGCGGCGCTCGAGCGCCAGCAGGCGAAGGGCCGGGAAGCGGCGAACGAGTTGTTCCTGCGCTTTCAGGAAATGCATCGCTCTTACGGTCAGCTCAAGGACAAGGAATCGAAATCGGCACAACGACTGGCGACGCGCATGGCCCGCGCCAAGGAGCGGCTGTCGACGCACAAGTATTTCCCGGCTGCGGCGAAACAGGCGCTCGAATCCGGGAAGCCGGCCGTACTGCAAAGCGAAACCGGCCATGTCTGGCACGCCGGGACCGCGTTCGAAATGGACGGCGGCCACGAGGCGCCGCTGTATTACTCGGATTCGCCCAGCCGCTGGGTGGTGACCGGCGCCGATCCGCTCGCCGGTACCGTGACCGCGCGGCCGTACGGCAAGCTCGGCGACGGGCGGCAGTTCGACATCGACAAAATGAACCATGGCGTCAAGCCGATCGAGTATTCGGAAGCGGACGAACACGCGCATATCGAGAAAGCCGCAGCGGAGCGGGCGGAGGCCGGCGCGCACGCGGCGGATGATCCGGCAGGCTTGCGAGACGCGCCGGAAGCGCTGCTGCGCAAGCTGTACAACCCGATTCAGGCGTCACTCAAGGATGCTGCGAAATCCTATCGCGGGAATTGGAGAAACGCGGTCGGTCTGCTGGATAACGATGGGCAGCCGGTCGCGGCGAAGTCGTACGATGCGCGGAAAATGATCGACAGCCACGAGGTGATTATTCCGTTGCCGGAGCATCGCAAAAAGGTGATGCAGGCGTGGATGGATATGGAGCGCGCCAAAAGCTTCAAAGTGAACTTTGTCGAGACGCGACGGCGAAGATACGGCGGATCGGAGGCGCGAGGTGTCAAGGCGGCGTACCCTGATTGGGAGTATGGCAGCTATACCGGCAATCCGTGGGAGCACATCGGCACAGAGCTATTCAGCGTAACGTTCATGCACGAGGCGCGGGCGAAGTTCGCCGATGAGCAAATCGCGCGCGCCGACAAAGCTGAATCCTTCGGCGCCGCGATGAGCGTGCTGTCCAAACTCGCCTCGGCGGATTACAGTGGCGACGTCGTATTCGGCACTGAGACGCTGGAGGCGATTGCCCGGCAGGCCGAAAAACATGGCGTGCTGGATCAGCCGCTGCTGGAGTCGACCGGCGCGGTCGACCGGTACCACACGTCGGATGCGGACATGCTGACGCGCCAGTTTTTCGCCAATCACCGCGGTTCGGTCCGAAATTGGCTGTTGAGCAAGCCGAGGCTTGGCGCGGCACTCAGGGAGGCGTTGCAAGATGACGGCTGACGTGACGCTCCAGGGCGTGCAGGAAGTCATGCGCAACGTGCTGGCCGTGCTGCAGGCGGACCCGCGCAACTACCGCAAGTTCGGCGTGTTCTGGTGGCCTGTCAAGGCGCTGCTGCGGCGGTTCTACACCCGCGACAACCTGTACATGCTCGGCACGTTCGAGGATCCGGACGTCGCCGCGCTGGTGCCGAATCTAGGGCTATCGGATATGCTGGCAGCAGCGTTCGAAGAATACGAACAGAATGCCCGGCTGGGGCTGGGTAGCGCCGAGGTCCAAGCGCCGAACGGCGAGGCGGTCAGGATTTACGATCCGGATGCGGGGTTGTAGGAGTCATCCTCCTTGCTTCGTTGACGGGCCAGTGCCGTCAGGCAATCGGCGCGAATCTCCGCCAGCAAGTTGGCGGTAATCCCATATTTCTCCATTACGCGCGCAGCGGAGTTCATGATCATCTGGAAATCCTTAATATCCTGGGCGCGCGCGATAGTCGGATACATCACCGGAAGTCCGCAATGCGGGCAAGGTCGCGTATGCTGCGGCAGATCTTGGCGGCCGATTTCCGTCAAGGTTGCGTCACAAAAGTTGTGTATTGTCTCGTTCTCTATTTCCATGAATCTATCTCTGCTCTTCGCGCGCCACAAGGAACGCTTTCGCATCGTGGCAATTACCCTGCGACAGGCCGATGCGAGGATCCACCTGAACGAGCGGCTGATCCGGCAGCATATCAGAGCCGTCATCGATGATGACATAGGGGCCGTCGAAGTTTTCCGCTTCGATCCATGCGGCGATTTCATCGCCGCGAATGCCGGGCAGGCGGGGCGTACAGCCGATGATTGTATCCTCGGCAAGTGCCCAGCCTCTCAAGGTGAACAGCGTATGAAAGTCAGCCGGCTTTCTGCCGAGTCGCCATGTCGAGCAGATTACGATCTTGGCGCCGGTCTCGTTCACCAGGTTCCGCAGCCTAGCCAGTAGCCGGGGGCACAGGTCCCACAGGTCGTACGCCAGGCTCATTCCATGTTGTGCGATCAGTGCATTCGGAGGCATCGGGCCGCCGCGACTATGAAAATACTCGCGCGAGTTCAGCACTTCGTCGATGTCGAGGAAGATGACCGGATAGTCAAATTTCATACGGAATCGGCCTGAGTGATTCTTTCAGGTACAGCGGGTGCGCCGGCTCGCCATTGGCGTTCTGTTTCAGGCAGTGCAGCGGGACGCCGTTGCGCTGTAGCAGATCGCGGACGTGGGCGGCGCGGTCCAGGTGCGTGCCGTGATTGCCCCAGGCGCAGATGATCATCCCCATGTCCGCCGCGACGGCTTTCGAGACGATGAACTGATTATTCTCCGGGCCGATCGGATCGTCCGCATGCTTCATGTCGCGAGGATCGGTGGCGCGGAAAGCAAACAAGTTGCAGACGTAAATCCCGCCGTAGCCCCAGCGGCGCGCGTAGCGCTGGCATTTGGCGACCGTGGGATCGTCGGCGTACTCAGTGGCCGTGCTCGGGTTGAGCATGAGGAACAGGCAGTAGGAGGTGTTTCGCTGCCAGATTCGCCACAGGCCGTAGCGCCACGTTCGGCACGGGGAGAAGGTCGCGCCGACGTGGGCGGATTCGGTGAACAGGTCCATGTAAGCCCTCAGCGCCATGTGCAGTCGGCGATGACGCGCGCCGTTTTACGCCGAAACTCCCGGATATGGAAGGCGCGTCCGCGGCACTTGAACTTGCCGGACGGATGCGGGTGCGGATAGTCCGGGCAGGTGCAAACCTCCGGCCGCAGGCGCCGGCGTATCCGCTCCTTTTTCGGCATCGAAACTACTTTCGACACAGCCGCTCAACCCGACGCGCCCGGCGCTGCAGTTTGCTCAGCCGTCGCCGGCGCTTCTTCGCCCCTTGCGGGCGTTGCATCCGCGTACGGTGCGAGCGCGGCAATGGCGCAGCGCCCCAGCGGTTTTCCGGATCGTTGGCGCGCGGTGCGCCTTTCGATTCGGCGAGACCTCGCCGCCAGGGAAACTCGAAGCCGGCGAGGGCCGCAAGGCCGGTCGCCGCAGCCAGGAACGGATGAACCCGTCTCGGTCCCGGATGGTTGTGAAATTCGGTCATGTCATTCATCCCGTTGTTGGTAATGGGCCGCTTACGGCGGCGAGTCGGCCAGGTCACGAAGGCAGTTTGTTGGCGGTGCCATGAGAACCGCCCGAGGTCCACGCTTCGCCTTGGCTGCCGCGGTTATATGCCCGACTCACGGCTACGGTGTTCTTGACTGCTTGCTCGGCGGCGGCTGCGGTTTCCTTATCGACTTCCATCTTGTAGTAGATGCCGGCCAGCAAGCCGAGCGTTTCCTTGGTGATGAGGATGTACGTTGTGACGACTTTCAGGTCGCCGCGCTCGGCGACGCGAATACTCGCCGGGCCATCGCCCTCTTTGTCGTAGAGCCCCTTCAGTTCGATCATGTAGTGATCATCGTCCAGGGCGAACAGCGCCACGCGGCGGCGCTTGCCGACCTTCGCGCGTATGCCTGCATACAGTTTCTTGGCGGCTTTAACCATTGGGCACCTCCAATATCTGCACCTGCATCGGGTTATCCGGATGACGCCGTAAACGCTTGCGCGCGTCGAGATAGACGACGGCGCGGGCGACCCATTTCCAGTCGGCGACGTCGACACATTCGAGGTCGTACCAGTGCGTGCTTTTCAGAGATGTGCGCCGCTTGCAATGGCATTCGATGTCGCTGACCGCGGATTCGTCCGCCAGTTCGTAGGCCATGGCGTCGAGTTGGGCTTTTGTCATGCTGGGGATTCCTGATATTCGAGCGCTTCATCGATCTTTTTGCCGATCCAGCGAACGCAATGCACCGCCCACGAGTTGCCGAGCGCTTTGTAGCGCGGGCCGTCCGGACACTCGGTGCCGGCGGGTTCTCGGATGATCTTGCCGCGCTTGCGGAGTTCGGCTTCGAACGAGGTGCCATGTTTCGCGGCGCGGCGTTGCAACCGCTTGTATTCGCGCCACGGAATTCGGGTGTAGTCGTCAGGGAAGCCTTGCAGGCGCTCGGCCTCGCGAGGGGTTATGCGGCGCACGTCCATGTCTGGCGTCAGGACATTGCGCTCTTGTGCGCGGCCACCGGCGTCCGGCGCTGTCAACGCATAGGCGCAATCGCCGCCAATATCGAGTTCGCGGCCGTGCGCTCGACCACGCTCTTGAAACGCGACGGCGATCTGCCCGCCCGCGTTGGAATGACTGCCGGCATGGCCCATGGCGCGCAATGTCGGCGCGACATCGCCGACGCCAAAGCCGTTGCGACCGGAGGCTTTGCGGTCGAACGCGATGGCGGGCGGATGGCCGCTCGCCGCCAGCGGGTGACACGGGTCGCCGGGTTGCGGGTTACTGCCGTTTTCGCGGCTGGTCAGTTGCGTCGTGTCGAACGGGACCGGTACCAGCGGCGTGCCGCGGCCGGTACCGTCCTCGCTGGCATCGAAGCCTTCGCCGCGCAATGAATGAGCTACATCGAAGGTGGCTCCGGTGGTAGGAATCAGCGTCTGCCCTTCGTCGCAGGTCGTGTTCGCGCCCTTGTGCATCCTTGCCGTGAGCGGGTTCGCCGTTACCGGGTACGAATAACCCCCCCCTCCGAGTGCGTGTTGATCCTCAAGCCCCTGTTTATCGCCAAAATGAGAATTGAGCGTCGGCGCGATCGAG
>DASSOO010000169.1:0-2467 GCA_035700455.1 Gammaproteobacteria bacterium | reverse complement strand
TGGCGGTGTTCGGTGTGCTGTTCCTGCTGATCGCCATTTACCATCTCGGTAACTCGCTGACGGTGGAAGCGACGCCCGCCGGCATCGTCACCGTCCGTCGCTGGGGCGGCATGCGCGTGCGCCGGCACGCCATCGCCCGCGCCGCCATCGATTCCATCGATGTCGAGCCCGGGCCGCGCTATGCAAACTTCCGTAGCTACACGGATTTTCGCGTCGTCGTGCGCCATGCCGCCGCCCGCCTCGTCGTCGCGGAAAACCTGACCAGCGAGGCGCTGGCACAGCGCGTCTCGGGCTGGATCGCATGCTGACGGAACGCTGCTGACAAGGCATGCAAACCGGCATCATCCAGCGTCAGACCGCACCGCCGGCGGCAGCCCGGATGCCGGGCCGCGTATGCTAGAATAGCCGCCGTTTTGGCCGCTGCACGACCCATGAACCTCACCACACTCACCGCACTTTCCCCGCTCGATGGCCGTTACCACGGCAAGGTTGCGTCGCTGCGCGACGTATTCAGCGAACTGGCGCTGATCCGCTACCGCGTGCATGTGGAAATCGAATGGCTGAAGGCGCTGTCGCGCGAACCGGCGATCGCCGAAGTACCGGCATTTTCGGCCGTGGCGGAAGCCCATCTCGATACTGTTGCCGACGGCTTCGCCGAAGCGGACGGCGCGGCAATCAAGGCGATCGAAGGACGGACCAACCACGACGTCAAGGCGGTCGAGTACTGGCTGAAGGAACAGCTGAGCGGCGACCCCGAAGTGGCACCGGTGCTCGAGTTCGTTCACTTCGCGTGCACGTCGGAGGACATCAACAATCTGTCGCACGCGCTGATGCTGAAACGCGCCCGCGATGACGTGCTGCTGCCTGCGCTCGACGCCATCATTGAAAAGCTGCGCGCGCTCACCGCCGAATACGCCGCCGTGCCGATGCTCGCCCATACGCACGGCCAACCGGCGTCGCCGACCACGCTCGGCAAGGAATTCGCGAATTTCGTGCACCGGCTGACGCGTGCGCGGCAGCGCTTCGCGACAGTGCCGATACCGGGCAAGATCAACGGCGCGGTCGGCAACTACAGTGCACATGCCGCAGCCTACCCCGGCTTCGACTGGGAGCGCCTTGCACGCGCGTTCGTCGAAGGGCTGGGGCTCGAGTTCAGCCCGTACACCACGCAGATCGAGCCGCACGACGCGATAGCCGAATTGTTCGACGCCTGTGCACGCACGAACACCATCCTGATCGATCTCGACCGCGACTGCTGGGGCTATATTTCGCTGGGTTACCTGAAACAGAAAACGAAGGCCGGCGAAGTCGGGTCGTCGACGATGCCGCACAAGGTCAATCCGATCGACTTCGAAAATTCCGAGGGGAATCTCGGCGTCGCCAATGCGCTGCTGCGCCATATGAGCGACAAGCTGCCGATATCGCGCTGGCAGCGCGACCTGACCGACTCCACCGTGCTGCGCAACATGGGCGTCGCGCTGGGGCATGCGCTGCTCGCGTACGATTCGCTGGGCAAGGGCCTGGCGCGGGTCGAGGCCGACACGGCGCGTCTGGCCCGGGATCTCGACGCGACGTGGGAGGTGCTGGCCGAACCGATACAGACGGTGATGCGGCGCTACCGCATCACCGGCGCCTACGAGCAATTGAAGGAATTGACGCGCGGCAAATCCGGCATCGACCGCGAAGCGCTGCACGCGTTCATCACCGGGCTGTCCATCCCCGACACGGAAAAAACGCGGCTGCTGGCGCTGACGCCGGCATCGTATATCGGATTGGCCGCCGACCTGGCACGGCGGGTGCCGTAACGGCGTCGGGACTGCCGCCCTCTTGAAGCGGGCGGCAGTCGTCCCTATTTTCATTATCAGTGTTGGATCGCAGGACATTGATATGACGTCACATACGATAGAAGTCGGACACGACAACTTCATTCCGGCCGTAATCGAGGGCTCGAAAAAGGCCCCGGTGGTGGTCGATTTCTGGGCGCCGTGGTGTGCGCCCTGTCGGGCACTCGGGCCTGTTCTCGAAAAACTGGCAGCCGAATATGGCGGCCGTTTTACGCTGGCAAAGGTCAATTCCGACGAACATCCGCAACTGGCGATGGAATACGGTGTGCGCGGCATCCCCAACGTGAAGGCGTTCGTCGACGGCCGCATCGCGGACGAGTTCTCGGGTGCGCTTCCCGAACCGGCAGTTCGCGCATTCATCGACCGCGTGGTGCCATCGGCGGCGGAGCGGATGCGTGCGCAGGCGATGACGGACTACCGCAACGACGGCGACGCGGCAAGGGCGCTGGCAGCGCTCGAACTGGCGGCCGCTGCGGATCCCGGCAGCGAACCGGTCAGGATCGACACGGCCGAAATCCTGATTGCGCTCGACCGGCTCGAGGAGGCACGTGACCTGCTGCAAGGCCTGTCACCGCTGGCACAGATGGATGAACGAGTGGCTGCGCTGCGCGCGCAGATCGATT
>DASSOO010000168.1:0-3512 GCA_035700455.1 Gammaproteobacteria bacterium | reverse complement strand
TCTTACGAGGGCCGTTCCATGCCAAACATCAAGCTCGACCATTGCGTGATCCACGTCTCGGATTGGGAGCGCTCCAACACGTTTTATCGCGCGGTCATGGGCGCGGAGCTGGTCGAGCGGCCGGTAGGCTTTGCCTATCGTTTCGGCGACAAGCAGCTCAACGTGCACGGTCCGGGCGTGACGCCGGCAGAGGTTGCGCGGCTGCCGGTGCAGCCCGGTAATTCCGATCTGTGCTTCGAATGGGCGGGCCCTATCGAGGATGCGATCGCTCACCTGAAGGCGCATGGGATTGCGGTTGAGCGCGGCCCGTTGCAGCGTTTTGGCGCAAAGGGGCCGGGCACGTCCGTCTACTTCCGCGACCCGGACGGTTCGCTGATGGAATTCATGTCGTACGCGTCGTGACAGGGGAGGCGATTTAATGGCCGAAGCACCGGGTACCCATAATCCGAACGTCATTCCGCCGGGCGTTCCGGCGCCGCAGGACGACGGCGCCGCCGATCATCTTGAGGGGCTGAAGCTGCCGAGCCTCGCGTTGCCGGCAACCGACGGCAAGCAGGTCGACTTGTCCGCGCTTGCGGGCCGCACGGTGGTCTACATCTACCCGCGCACCGGCGTGCCCGGTGTCGACGCGCCGCCCGGCTGGGACGATATCCCGGGTGCGCGCGGCTGCACGCCGCAGTCCTGCTCGTTCCGTGACCATTTCGCCGAGCTGAAGGGCTTGGGCGTTGCGCGCGTGTTCGGATTATCGACGCAGGACACCGCCTATCAGCAGGAAGCGGCGACGCGGCTCCGTCTGCCCTTTGCCATCCTGTCGGACGAAAAGCTTGCGCTCGTCACGGCGCTCAGGCTGCCGACCTTCACGGCCGCCGGCATGACGCTCATCAAGCGCATGGCCTGGGTGATCGACGACGGCGTCATCACCAAGGTGTTCTATCCGGTCTTCCCGCCGGACCGGAACGCGCCTGAGGTGGTCGCGTGGCTGGGCGGTGGAGGCTGATCTTGAGTCCCCCTGCGTTGAAACATTCTCCGCTCATTCCCGCGAAAGCGGGAATCCAGCAATTGCGGGCCTGGGTCCCCGCTTTCGCGGGGACGAGCGGATAGAAGCGTAGCAGCTACGCCGCGCCGCTCACGGCAACCGGCATCTTGCCGAAGAATTGCCTGATCTCGCTGGCCGGCCGCGCGCGGCTGAACAGATAGCCCTGCATCTCGGTACAACCGATCGATTGTAGCAGGTCGCGCTGCTCGACCGTTTCCACGCCTT
Source organism: Gammaproteobacteria bacterium (assembly GCA_035700455.1). GTDB lineage: Bacteria > Pseudomonadota > Gammaproteobacteria > Natronospirales > DASSBR01 > DASSBR01. The sequence continues at coordinate 2,251 of DASSOO010000168.1, read as the reverse complement.
CGGCCGTTGACGCCATATTGAGGCATTTGGCGAGGTTCGCCACGGCCTGCACGATGGCGACCGGCTCGGCGCCGTTCGACAGGTCCTGGATGAAGGAGCGGTCGATCTTGATCTTGTCGAAGGGGAAGCTGCGCAGATAGCTGAGCGAAGAATAGCCGGTGCCGAAATCGTCGAGCGCGACCTGCACGCCGAGCTTGCGCAGCTCATGCAGCGTGGCCAGCGTCGCGAAGGTATTCTGCAACAGCACCGTTTCGGTGATCTCAAGCTGCAGCTTGCGCGGGGGCATGCCGCTTTCCGCCAGCGCGCCTTTGACGACGCTCAGGAGGTTGCGGTTGTTGAGCTGCGCCGGCGACAGGTTGACGGCGACCTTGATCGGATCGGGCCAGTCGACGGCCTCGTAGCAGGCGGCCTTCAGCACCCATTCGCCGAGCGGGACGATGAGCCCGGTCTCCTCGGCGATCGGGATGAAGTCGGCGGGCGAGACGAGGCCGCGCTTGGGATGGTTCCAGCGCAACAGGGCCTCGAAGCCGTTGACCTCATTGGTCTGCAGATTGACGAGCGGCTGATAGTGCAGCTCGAACTCTTTGCCGACCAGCGCCTTGCGCAGATCCATTTCCAGTTCGCGCCGCGCTTTCATGCGCGTATTCATCTCCGCTTCGAAGAAGCGGTAGGTGCCGCGGCCGTCGGCCTTGGCGCCGTACAGCGCCATGTCGGCGTTGCGCAGCAGCGGATCGGGGTCCACGCCGTCATAGGGCGCAACCGAGATGCCGATGCTGACGTCGGTGACGATCTGGTGGCCTTCGATCTGATACGGCCTCACGACCGATTCGCGGATCCGCCGCGACAGCGCGGCCGCATCGTTTGCCTGCTCCATTTGCGTCATGATGACAGCGAATTCGTCGCCGCCGAGCCGCGCGACCGTGTCGGGCTCGCGCGTGCAGCCGCGCAGCCGCTCGGCGACCAGCTTCAGCAATTCGTCGCCGGTCGGATGGCCGAGCGCATCGTTGACGCTCTTGAACTGGTCGAGGTCGAGGCAGAGCACCGCCAGGCATTCGCCGCGCTTGACGCGCTTGAGCTCGTGTTCGAGCCGCTCGCGCAGCAGCACGCGGTTCGGCAGGTCGGTGAGCGCGTCGTGGCGCGCCATGTGCGCAATGCGCTGCTCGGAACGCTGCCGCTCGGTGATATCCTCGTGCGTCGCCAGCCAGCCGCCGCCGGCAATGGGCTTGCTTACGACCGAAAAGCTGCGGCCGTCGGCCAGAGTGACGACATGCGTGAAGGTTTCGCCGGCGCCGATCGCGTCGGTCAGCCGGGCGATGTATTCGTCGGGCTCCTCGTTGAAGGTGCCGCTTTGGGTGCGCTGGGCGAGCAGGTCACGCAAATAGCGTCCGGGGCGGGCGGCCTCCGGCGACAATCCGTACATTTCGGTATAGCGGTGGTTGCAGAAAATTAATCGCGTTTGCGAATCGAAGCTCAGCACGCCCTGCTGCATATTGTTCAGGATGTCGTAGAGCAGCGCGTCGTCCTTTCTGGCGCTAAGCGGAAACGCCACGATATCCGCGCGAAACTGCTCGGTATTATGATCCATGACATTTCCCCTTCTGGGCGACGGTATTCCCATCCTGAGGGGAGGCCGTTTGGAACTCTTGAAGGGGACGACGCCGGTTTGATTAAAACGGGAATGGAGTTGAGTTCGCGCGCGGCCTGCGCGTCCCGCGCAAATTGATTAAATGTTTTTGTTGTCGACGAAGTCGCGCAGGTCGGCAAATACCTTGCGGAACATGTCGCGCGTCAGCACGCCGGTATTGGTGTTGTAGCGCGAGCAGTGATAGCTCGAAAAAAGCGTCATGCGATCGAGAGCGTAGCGGCCGGCGTGCTTAAAAGGCGCGGTCGATTTCCTCACGCCCAATGCGGTCAGCACGCTGTCGTGCGCGATGCGGCCGAGCGCGAGTACCGCTCTCAGCTTCGGCATTTCCGTCATGGTCGCCGTCAGGAAGTCGCGGCAGGTAGCGATCTCGGCCGGTGTCGGCTTGTTCTCCGGCGGCACGCAGCGCACCGCATTGGTGATGCGACAGTCGATCAGCGCCAGGCCGTCATCCGGACGGGCGGCGTACTCGCCACGCGCAAACTTGTAATGCAGCAGCGTTTCGTAGAGCAGCACGCCGGCATAGTCGCCGGTGAAGGGGCGCCCGGTACGGTTGGCGCCTTGCAGGCCGGGCGCGAGACCGACAATCAACAGCCGCGCGTCGATCGG
>DASSOO010000167.1:0-2377 GCA_035700455.1 Gammaproteobacteria bacterium | reverse complement strand
CGTCAACATGAACATGATCGGCACCGACGGCCGGCCGCGCGTCAAAAATCTGCGCGAGTTTCTCGACGAGTGGCTGGCGTTCCGGCTGCAGACGGTCACGCGGCGGTTGCAGTTCCGGCTCGAAAAGGTCGAGAAGCGGCTGCATATTCTCGACGGCCTGCTGATCGCGTTTCTGAATATCGACGAAGTCATTGCGATCATCCGTCACGAGGACGAGCCGAAGGCGAAGCTGATGGCACGCTTCAAGCTGAGCGACGCGCAGGCCGAGGCGATACTGGAACTCAAGCTGCGCCACCTGGCCAAGCTCGAGGAAATGAAGATCCGGGGCGAACAGGCTGAGCTTGCCGACGAGCGCAACATGCTGACGAAAATTCTTGGTTCGAAAGCGCGACTGCGCAAGCTGGTGCGCGGCGAGCTGGAACGAGACGCCAACGAGTTCGGGGACGATCGCCGCTCGCGGCTGGTGGAACGCAAGGCGGCGCAGGCGCTCGATGTAACGGAGTTGATGCCGAGCGAGCCGGTGACGGTCGTGTTGTCCGCGCGCGGTTGGGTGCGCGCGGCGAAGGGTCACGATGTCGCCGCCGACACGCTGAGCTACAAGGCCGGTGACGCTTTCCTGTCCGCCGCTGAAGGCCGCAGCAATCAGCAGGCGGTGTTTCTCGATTCGACCGGCCGCGCCTACACTCTGGCCGCGCATTCGCTGCCGTCGGCACGCGGTCAGGGCGAGCCGCTCTCGGGCCGGCTGAATCCGCCACCGGGCGCGGCGTTCGCCGGCGCCATGCTCGGCGAGCCGGAATCGAACTGGATCGTTGCCAGCGATGCCGGTTACGGCTTCGTGCTGAAGCTGGCGGACGCCTACTCGCGCAACCGCGCCGGCAAGTCGGTGCTGAGCGTGCCGAAGGGTGCCGGCGTACTGGTGCCGGCGCCGGTCGCCGATCCGGAACACGACCGCATGGCGGTACTCGACAATGGCGGCCGCCTGCTCGTGTTTCCGGTGAAGGAATTGCCGGCACTCACGCGCGGCAAGGGCAATAAGCTGATGGCGATTCCGGCGAAGAAAGCCGCGCAGCGTGAAGAATACCTGGTGGCGGCGATCGCGGTACCGGCCGGTGACGGCGTGACGATCGTCAGCGGTCAGCGCCATGTGACGCTGAAATCCGGCGATCTCGATGCGTATGCCGGCGAGCGCGGTCGCCGCGGGCTCAAACTGCCACGCGGATTTCGTAATGTCGAGCGTGTGGTGCTGGCATCGCGGTTCAAGAACGGTGCCTAGGACTGAGTGCCTAGGACTAAGTGGAAGAGTGGAGGGACGACGCAACCTCCGACCCGCCTTTTACTACCACGCGGTTGGTTGCCGATGACTTGTTCAGAGAAAGAACTGGACCGCTGCGCTATTCTTGACTCAGTCCTAGGCACTTAGTCCTAGGCACTTTCTTAGACGTGATCCATCGCCCGCCGCGTCGGCGCGGCGACGATCGTGCCGGGTTCCTGCAGATAATTGCCCTGGATATATTGCACACCCATCTGCCAGAGAATAGCGATGGTGTCGGCGCTTTCGACGCGCTGCACGATCGTTTCTATCTGTTGCGACTTCGCCTTGCTGACGAGCGTCGTCACGCTCTCACGCTTGACGTGCTCGGTGTGCATGTCGCGAACGAGTTCGTCGTCGAGTTTGATGAAGTTCGGCTTGAGGTGGTCGAGCACGCCGAGAGAATTGCGCCCGCGGCCGAACTGTACGATCGCGATGGCGCAGCGTGCTTTCTGCATCGTGTCGATGAACAGCTTGGTTTCTTTCAGGTGCTTGTCGAGATATGCCTCCGGCACCTGGAATACCAGGCTGCCCGGTGCCATGTTCGGGAGCTTCGCCAGCACCGCCTTGATCCACGCGAGCATCTTCGCATCGATCAATGACTGGCGCGAAATGCGCACCAGGAACCGGGTACGCGCGCCTTTCTTCGCTTCGGCCGCCAGCACCGGCAACACGTGCGCAATGACCCACTTGTCGATGGCTGTCATCAGGCCGTGGCGCTCGGCGTAGGGCAGAAACTCGGCCGCGGGAATTATCTGCTTCTCGCCGGTCTGCATCTGCACCAGCACGTCCTGCAATTCGGTGTCGCTCCCGTCGAGGTTTGCGATCGGTTGATAGACGAGCCTTAAACCCTCATTTTTGAGCGCGTTGCTGATACGCTTGACCCAGCCGGCGTCCGAACCGCCTTCGCCTTCGCCGACCGCTTCCGGCTGGTAGACGAGGTAGCGGTTGCCGCCGTCGCCGGCAACGGCATGGCTGGCTTCCATCGCCTGCGACAGCAGCAACTCCGAACCCGCCAGCGGATCGATTTCGGTCAGGCCGATGCTGCACGTCATGCTGGTCGAGCCG
>DASSOO010000166.1:0-3234 GCA_035700455.1 Gammaproteobacteria bacterium | reverse complement strand
GCATGCGACCGGCCCGGGTAATTCAATCGCCCGCTCGTCGTCGGCAAGGCGGTTGCCAATGTCGTCGATGATAATCGCGACGATCGGCCGGGACGGTGCGGCGACACCTGATATCGGTGCGGACAATGCCGCAATTAACGGCACGATGAGGAATAACTTCGCCGGGCGCATCACACCATTGTACGGGCGCAATCGATCTGCGTCAGCGGCGAGCGACCGGCAAACTGAAACGCACGGTCGTACCGACGCCGATCCGACTCGTCAGTTCGAGCCGCGAGCCATGTAACTCGACGATCTCGCCGGCGATGGACAAGCCAAGACCGGTGCCGGTGCCTCCCTTCGTGCGGCTGTGCGCCGTGCGATAAAAGCGCTGCATCACCAACGACAGTTCCTCTTCGGGAATGCCTCGGCCGTTATCGGTAACGGCAACGTGGAGACGCCCGCCCCGTTCGACGAGGCCGACGCATACGCATCCTCCCGCCTCAGTATTGAGGAGTGCGTTGTCGATCAGGTTTGAAAGTGCCCGCTCCACCAGCGCGACATCCGCGCGGACTGCCGGCAAGCCGGGTGCGCAGTCGGCAGTCAGCACGATACCGCGGCCTTCGGCCTCGGGCGAAAACTTGACCAGAATATCCTGCACCAGTTCCGTGACCGGAAACGCTTCGAAGCTCGGCTTGAGTTGCTGCGCGTCGAGTCGCGACAGCAGCGACAGCTGGGCGATGAGCCGTTCCAGCTTGTCGGCATTATTGAGGATGGCGTCCAGGCACTCGCGGCTGTCCGGGTTACCGTCGCCCAGCCGTGCCCGCAAGCGCTCCGCGTACCCGCGCAGCGAAGTCAGCGGGGTACGCAGATCGTGGGAGACGTTCGCAACCAGTTCGCGACGCGTTGCATCGGTGCGTTTAAGAGCTTCCACCTGGGCCTGAATCGTGGCTGCCATATCGTTGAACACACGCCCGAGCCGGCCGATCTCGTCGCCGGCACCGTCTGCGACTCGCTGGTCGAACTGGCCGGCCTTGAAGCGCGTGACGGTAGCCGTGAGCTTACGGAAACGCCGGGTCAGCAGCGCAAACAGCAGCAGGCCGACAACCGCGGCAAAGGCGACTGCAATCGCGAGCGTTATGGCGCCGGCACGCACGATGTAGCTCTCGTGCAGCATGCTCGCCTGGGAAGCGTACGGCATGCCGTGCAGAATCACGTACAGGTAGCCGCGCCGGTAGTGGCCGTCGACGGCCGGGCCGATGTCGACCCGGGCGGCCGAGAATATTTTGCGTGCGGTTGCTTCGCTTGGATCGTCGCCGCGGATCGGCAAGGGAGCCGCTCCGCCGAGGAACGCTTCGATAGGCGCAATCGCCACATGCTGCCGCGCAAGCGGCTTGTCGCCCATCAGGTAGGCGATCAGGTTGCCGTGCGCATCGAGCACATAGAGTTCGAGCGAGGGGTTTACCGCCTGCAGATCGCGTGCCGCCGCTTCCACCGGCGCACCCTCCGCGCCATGACGCAATGCCGGGGCAAGCTCATGCGCAAGGTTAGCCGCCAGGCCGTGCTGCAGCTTTTGCTCGAGTTCCTGGACAAATTGCTGCGAATTCACGGTGGTAATCCACACCGCGAGACCGCCGAACGCGATCAGCAGCAACAGGTAGATAGCCGCGATGCGGCCATACAGAGAGTTGAAGAACGCCCGAATGATCAGTCTTCCACGGTAGCCAATTCATCAAGGTCGGCAAAGCGGTAGCCAACGCCCCAAACGGTTCGAATGAATCGCGGCTTTGTCGCGTCGATCTCGATTTTATTACGCAGCCGGTTGATATGGGTATTGACCGTGTGATCGTAGCCGGTGAATTCCGGTCCCCAGACGGCGTTCAGCAGCTCTGTCCGATTATAGATACGTCCCGGCTGCCGGCAGAACAATAGCAGCAGATCGAACTCCTTCGCGGTGAGCGCGAGCGCACGGCCTTGCACCGTAACCCTGTGCTTCGCCGAATCGATTGTGAGGTTGCCGCGGTGCAATATGGACTCGTTTTCGGTATTGGCCTGCATGTTGCCGCTACCGGCGCGCCGCAGGAGCGCCTGCACCCGTGCAGCCAGCTCCGCGCTATGAAATGGCTTGGTCAGGTAATCGTCGGCACCGACCTCGAGGCCCAGCACGACATCGCGTTTATCGGCCTTGGCCGTCAGCATCAGGACCAGCGTGAGCCGATTGGCGCGGCGTATCCGGCGGCAGATCTCGAGCCCGTCGAGCGATGGCAGCATCAGGTCGAGTATTACCAGGTCGAAAGCACCGTCATCGAACCGCGTCGGACCGGCGCACCCGTCGACAATCCAGTCGATTGCATAGCCCAATTCGCGCAGATGCGTGGCGACCAGCCGGCCGATTTGCGGGTCGTCCTCGATGAGCAGGATATTTGCCGCCATAACCTGCTCAGCCGGGTGCGTTGCCCGGCTGGTAGGTACCGAATGTGAAGGAGTACAGGCGAACGCCCGCGGGTACTGCAAAACGGATCGTGTGACGCCCGTAAGGCGCGCGATCGGCGATCGGCCAGTACAGGCGCGGCTCGTCCACCGTCATGACCGTCTTGCCGTTCGCGACCGTAATGTCCCGGCCGCGATAGGCCGGCGGCAGCGGCCGGCCGTCGAGCGTCACTTCGACCTGCTTCGGCCCGCCGGCGGTGTCGAGCACCACATAGGCCGCCTGCGCGACATAGTTGAGGCCGATCGTGGCAGGACCGGTGCTTTCGTCATAGTCGCCGGCACCTTTCCACCGCCCGCCGAGATAGATGCGGTCGGGCTTGAGCGTCACCGGCAGATTGAAGTTCGTGACCGTGCCATTCGCCGGTTGCTGCTTATTGCCGAGCGGCTTGCGAACGAAATCCGGCCCGGCATACAGCTCTTCCGTTTGCGATTTGGCAGCAGGAATCAGGTCGAGTTTCGGATCGAGCGGCTCGTCCGGCGGCAGGTCCTTGTGGCCGGCCTTGATGAGTTGCGCACGAATTACCTGCTCCTCGTGCTCGTAATCGCCCTCGCCGAACTTGTGATAGACGATGTCGCCGTGCGGATCGATCAGATATTTGCCGGGCCAGAAGTGGTTGCCGAAATTGCGCCACACTTCCATGTCGGCATCCATCAGAATCGGATACGTCAGACCCTCGCGTTTGACACCGATCAGCACGTTCTTCGGTACGCCCTCGATCTTGAACTCGGGACTCGCGACACCGATGATGACGAGACCGTGGTCCT
>DASSOO010000165.1:0-9576 GCA_035700455.1 Gammaproteobacteria bacterium | reverse complement strand
AGCCCCTAGCCCCATTAGCTGCTCTTGAGCGGCGCAAGGATTTTTCCCAGATAATCCGCCCGGTCCTTTTCGCGCACCAGGTGCGGGTAGCGCAGGCCGTCGTGATAATCGACATCACGGGTCTTCATATAGCCGTCGTTGTCGAGAATAAAGTGCAACGGCTCCTTGCCGGCCCTGGCTGCGGCGATTGCCCGCTTGAGCACGTCTGGCGCGAACTTGACGCCGTTGACCGAAACAATCTTCATGCCGGGACCGATGCCTGCCTTGAACGCCGGCCCATCCCACAACACGTCGCGGATCTCGCCCTTGTCGTTGACCGACATGCCGATCGAAAACATCAGGTTAAGGTAATGGCGCCGTGCCTCGCGCGCTTCCTGGAACGGATTCGGCTTGTCGGTATATACAAGCTTCCAGCCGCTGCGCGTGATGCCGGCGAGCGGTGCGTGATACTGCGTGCGATCAACGAGGTCGCGCAGAAAGCTGCGCCAGTCGTACGGCTGTACCTTGTTGAGCGTGTTGACGATGTCGTCAAACGTGTAAGTCTTGGTAACGTAGCTGCCGTCGTCGATACCGAAGAACAACTGCGCGAAATCGTCGAGTGAATGACGCCCATCGCTGAGCGCGCGAATCTGGGTGTCGACGTCGAGCCAGATCAGCGTGCCTTCGGCGTAAAAGTCGGTGCCACGGCGCCAATTGGCCCAGTAGCGCGGCGCCCCATAGAGCAATTGCGCGGCGATCGTTGTGTCGATCAGCGGCCGCCAGGTGCGGCCCGGACGATGATCCATATTGGCGGCGACGAGCGCCAGGTTTTCGCGGAACTGCTCCGGCGTCCACAGGCCGCTGCGCGCCGTCAGCACCGGTCCGAGATAATCGGTCAGCCCTTCATACACCCACAGCAGGCGCGTACGCTCGGGCGTCTCGAAATCCGGCTGCCACAGTTGCTCGGGGCGACGGAACTTGCCGTTCCACGAATGCACGTACTCGTGCGGCATCAGGCTCGCATTGATCATGTTCGCCTTATCGTTAATGAAATATTCGGCGCCGGTGCGATTGTCGCTCGACTGATGGTGCTCCAGCCCGAAATGAGCAGTCTTGTCACTGAGCGTGAGCAGGAAATGATATTCCTTGTAATGATGCGACTTGAACAGCGCGTTGGCCTGTTCAACCAGGTTGCGCATGTGCTTGATCTGCTCGTCGCTGGCATCGAGCGCTTTGGGGTAGTCGGCGACGATGTCGAGGTAGCGATGGACGTCCGAGTCGGGCGCGAGGTCGATCTGGCGGAAATATTCGCCCGCGATCAGCGGCGAGTCGACCAGGTTATTGAAGCTCACAGGCTGAAATTGAATCTCGTTTTCGTCCTGTCCCTTGACGTCGAGCGCGGTCGCATAGCGCCAGCCTTTCGGAAGCTTCAGGCTGACATCGTAGGTCAGGTCCTTGGTCGCGTAGCCGGCCGGATACAGCGCGACATGGTTCCAGCTCAGGTCGATCAGCTTCGGCGTCATCGACACGCCGCCGCTGAATTTGCCGCTTGCAACCGGCGACAGGAAGTCGAGCGAGATATCGAGCTTGGTAGCGCCTTCGGGGACGGTCACGTGAAACGTAAACATGTCGACTTCGTCGCGATGCCACGGCACCGCCTTGCCGTCGACGTCGAAGCGCAGCCCGGCCAGGTCCACGACCGGACCGGTGGGGCCATGCTCGCCGGGAATGTATTTCGGGTAATACAGTGTCAGCGGCCCGGGCTTGACCGGCATGACGATATGCGCGTGCAGGAGCTTACGAGCGGTGTCGGTGGCGTCGACGTTGAGCGTGATCGGGCCGGGCGGCGGTGCGGCGGTCGCGGCCGGCGCGTGGGTCTGGGTCGCGGCCGAAACGCTCATCCAGGCCGTCACCATCGTCAGCAACGCCAGCGTAGCGGCTGCCCGTGCAAGTCGCGTCATAACCTGCTCCTTCGTATTTTCGTGCGTACCGGCAGGCGCGATCCGCCGCCGCGGCGTTTGTCAGTTTACCCGATGCGCCCGTGATTTGCCGCCGCACCGGCAGCGGCAGGCTGTTTTTCGGCGGTCCGTTAAGGCATCATCGGATCATCGACCGTCCATGGCCTTGCAGGAGCTTTCCATGCGTCTGATCGTCAGTTTGTTGGCCGCGGCGGCATGCCTCGCGCCGGGCGCCCTCGCCGCTGTACCGGTACACTCCGGCGGAGCCGTTGACGGCTTCAATCCGTCCGATCTCGACCGCGGAGTGCTGCCGGGGCAAAACTTCTTCGAATTCGCCAATGGCGGCTGGATCAAGACCAACCCTGTACCGCCGGACCGGACTCACTGGAGCGCTCTCAGCTCGCTGCGCGAACTCAACCGCGAGCGTATCCACCGCATTCTCCAGCAGGCCGCTGCCGAAACGAACGCAGTACCCGGTAGCATTGCTCAGAAGATCGGCGACTTCTACGTCAGCGGCATGGACGTCAACGCGATCAATGCCGCCCGCCTGAAACCGCTCGCGTCCGAATTCAGGCGCATTAACGCGATTCACAATCTTGATGGCTTGCAGGCTGAGGTCGCCCGACTCCAAAAGATGGGCGTCAACGTGCTGTTCAAGTTCGGCAAGATGCAGGATTTCAAGGACAGTACGCAGGTGATCGGCTACGCCGACCAGGGCGGTTTCGGCATGCCCCGTCGCGCCGATTACATCAAAGACAGCGCGGCGGCGCAGAAGCTGCGGCACGAATACGTCACGCACGTTGCCCGCATGCTGGAACTCTACGGCACCGACACCGAGCAAGCGCGGCACAACGCGCAGAGAATTCTTCAAATCGAGACGGTTCTCGCCAAGGCCTCGATGAGTCGCGCCGAGCGCCGCGATCCGCGAGCGATCTACCACCCGACGTCGCTCAAGGAGTTGGGGCAATTAACGCCGGATTTTCCGTGGCAGCGCTACTTTATCCTGATGGGGCATCCGGAAATCCAGAATATCAACGTGACACATCCGGACTTTTTCGCCGCACTCGACCGCGAGCTGAAGCACGCTCCCATCGCCGACTGGAAAAGCTACCTGCGCTGGCACCTGCTCAAAGCGACAGCGCCGTACCTGTCGCAACCTTTCGTGAAGGAGCACTTCCGCTTTCGCGCTTTGCTGACCGGGCGCACGCAGATTCCGCCGCGCTGGCAACGTGTCGCCGCCGCAGAAGACCGGGTTCTCGGCTTCGCTGTTGGCCAAGTGTTCATTGAGCGCTATTTCTCCGCCGCGGCCCGCCAGCGCATCAATGAAATGCTCGACAACATCGAATCTGCATTACGCGACGAGATCATAACGCTTGACTGGATGAGCGTTGAAACGAAGAAGCAGGCGTTGGTGAAACTGTCGCTGGTAACGGAAAAAATCGGTTACCCGGAAGAGTGGCCGGACTATTCGGGACTGATGATCAATCGCGGTCCCTACGTGCTCAATGTGCTGCGGGCGAACGTTTTCAAGACCGAACGCGAACTGCTGACGATTGGCCGGCCGCTCGACCGCAAGCGATGGGAGATGCCACCGCAGACAACCAGAGCCTATTACGATCCGTCGATGAACGAAATCGTGCTGCCGGCCGGCATCCTCCAGCCACCGTTCTTCGACGCGAAAGCGCCGCCGGCGATCAACTACGGTGCAGCTGGCGCATTGATGGGCCGCGAGCTGCTCCGCGGCTTCGACTTGAAAGGCAGCCACTACGACAGCAGGGGAAACCTGCGCGACTGGTGGACGCGCACGGATCTGGAACACTACAACGCAAACGAGCGGTGCATTGCCGCACAACTCCCGAAGCGCGGCGGCGGCGTCGAACCCGCCATAACCGGCAGGCAGATTGCAGGCTTCACGCGCGAGCTTGGCGGGCTACGGCTGGCGGAGTTGGCATATCGTGACTCGGAGGCGGCGCGGCAGACGCACCCGATCGGCGGATTCAGCGCCGATCAACTCTTCTTTCTCGGCTTCGCCCACACCTGGGCCGAGAGTGCGGCCGGATATGCCGCAAAGGAATCGCACCTGACGGCGAGAGAACGTGTCAACGGCATCGTTGCGAACCTGCCCGCTTTCAGGCAGGCCTTCGATTTAAAAAACGAGAGTCCTATGGTCAACCCGCACGCGTGCAAGATCTGGTGACGATCCAGCACGGTGCCGACACTTCATTCACTCAATCCTTAGCTGTTGACCCCGAGCCAGAAACCGACAAGATAAGTCATCGCCGCGGCAATCGCACCGACCACTACCATACGCGCGCCGCTCGTCCAAGCGGAACGGCCCGTAAACAGACTGGTAAGCGCGCCGACCACGAACAGCCCTGCGGTCGCGAACGCAATCGTCACAACCAGCCGCCCGCCGATCTGCATTTCAAACGCGAATGGAATCAGCGGAACGGCGGCGCCGATCCCGAATGCCGCAAACGATGCACCTGCCGCCGCCCACGGCGAACCGAGTTCGTCCGGATTTAGACCCAGCTCTTCGCGCGCAAGCGTGTCGAGCGCGCGCACCGGATTGGTAATGACGGTATTGCCAAGTCGGCGCGATTCCTCGGGATCGAGTCCACGCGCTTCGTAAATCAGCGCCAGTTCCGCCGCCTCCTCGCGCGGGTAGGCTTCGAGCTCTTCCTTTTCCAGCGCGATCTGATACTCGAACATCTCACGCTGCGAGCGCATCGACACATATTCGCCGGCGGCCATCGACGCCGCGCCGGCCAGAAGTCCCGCAACGCCGGTCAGCAGCACAATCCCATTGTCGAGCGCCGCGCCGCTGACGCCCATGATGAGACTGGTGTTGGAAATCAGGCCGTCGTTGACGCCGAACACCGCGGCGCGCAGGCTGCCATTGCCGACGAGTCGTTGATGACGCCGCTCGAGTCCGCCCGCTTCTGCTTCGCCGTGGTCGACGTCGTAGAGCGGCCGGCTGTACACCGACAGGCCGCGCACCTTCATTGCGGCGAGCACCTGGAGCAGCGGCGCCGGGCCGAGACGCCGAATCAACCAGGCGACGAAGCGCACCCGCAGCGGCGGCCGGTACCCGGAAGGCAACGCAATATCCTGCGCCCGCACCAGCTTCGCCCAGTGTGCCGCCTGGTGCTCCGCCGCCTCCGCCAGCCGCACGAACAGCTTTTGCCGGCCCGGATGCGCCTCAACCGCCGCGATTATGCGATAGAGATACGCGGACTGCTGTTCTTCGCGCCAGCTCTCGAAAGCGCCTTCGGCGCGGGTCCGAGGTGAGGGGTCAGGGGTGAGTGGTGGACGATTTTTCTGGCTCATATTCTTACCACCGACCACTAACCGCTAACCACTTACCCGACTTACTCATTCGCCACCCCATGCGGCACATGTCCGGTGGCGACGACTTCAGCGGCCGACTCGCAGTGCGCGCGCTGGTCGTCGAAAAATATGTCGGCGCCGAATGCTTTGAGGAACGCGCCCTTCGGGCGGCCGCCGAGAAACAGTGCCTCGTCGATGCGCACGCCCCAGCCGCGCAGCGTGCGGATGACGCGCTCGTGCGCAGGCGCGGAGCGCGCGGTGACAAGCGCGGTGCGGATCGGCGACTTGTCGATCGGGTATTCGGCCTGAATGCGCGACAGTGCGGCGAGAAAGTTCTTGAACGGTCCGCCGTTGAGCGGTCGGCGCGCGGCCGCGCGTTCGCTTTCCGAAAATGCCGCCAGGCCCTGCTCCTTGTAAATGCGTTCGGCTTCATCCGAAAACAGCACCGCATCGCCGTCGAAGGCGATGCGCAGTTGTTCCGACTCGCTGCCCGCGCCGCGCGACGGCACGATGGTGGCCGCCGCGTGCCCGGCTTCCAGCGCATGCCGCACGTCGGCCGGATCCGCCGACAGAAACAGGTCGGCACCGAACGGCTCAACGTAACGATACGGCGAGATGCCGTTGGTAAACGCGGCGCGACTGATGTCGAGTCCAAAGTGTTCGATCGAGTTAAAAATCCTCAAGCCCGTATCGGCACTGTTGTGAGACAGCAGAATCACTTCGACGCGCGGCGTGTGCGCGCCATCGTTGAGGCGCAGCAGTTTCTTCACCAGCGGAAACGCGATCCCCGGTTGCAGCACATCGTCCTCGTGCTCGATCTGGTAGTGCGAGAACGCGTCCAGCCCCTGCTCGACGAAAATGCGATGGCTTTCCTCGAGATCGAACAGCGCACGCGACGAAATCGCGACGACAAGGTTATTGGTGACGACTTCTTCGGACATAAGCATCAGGTTATGGGTAATAGGTAATAGGTTATAGGAAGATGAAGAATTGCGCGCCTTTCCGGGTTCCCGCTCTTACCTATGACCCACTCCTTTCCATTCGATCCACCCCCCGAGGACCGGAAAGTAAAGCCCAAAGTGCTGCGGGCGCGAGTCGCGCGCAGCGATGAGGCGTCCGTAGGTTTCGAGCTGGGCACGGTAACGCTCGCGTTCGCGATCCAGGAAGGCCTGGCGGTCGCTGCCTTCGTGGCCGCCGGTTTTATAGTCGACGATCCAGCGCACGCCGTCGATCACGAAACTGCGATCGATAATGCCGTTGACGACGCGACCGTCGACCACACCCGAAAGCGCGTATTCGCTGCGCGCCCCGGGATGTGCCGCGAGCAGCCAGCGTCCGCGCTCATCGGCAAGCGTGCGTACTGCGGCGTCGATGACCCGATTGACGGCTTCATCCAGCTCTTCCGCCGGCACCGCAAGCCAGCGCAGTCGCCGTTCGATCTCCCCGCCCAATCGCCGCACGCGCTCCGCCGACCACGCGGCCGCACCGTCGCGCGCGATGCGATCAAGCAACCCGTGCACCAGGACGCCGACCTGACGTGCGGTCTCTCCTGCCCAGGAAAATTCGATCGCCCGCTCCGACGCCGTTTCCGGCACGCTCTCGCCATGCCAATCAATTTTCGGCGGCGCCGGCGTCTGCCAACCCGACACGAGCCGGCGCAGGCCCGGGTCGGCGAGCGTTGCAGGCGGGGCCGCGGCGACGGATGCCGCCTTGGCAAGCGCTGCTTCAAAATGACGCGCGACGGCCGGCCACAGCTTTGCGAGCAGCGAGCTTGCAGCCGGCTTGCGCAACTCGCACTTGTCGCTGTCGGTCTTGGCCGCCACCCGGCCGAACAGGTACAGGCGGCGGCGCGCGCGTGTCGCGGCGACGTACAGCAGACGCAGTTGCTCGAACTCGTCCTGGCGCGCGCGCAAAACCTTGATGGCGTCGTAGAGCGGGTCGCCGGCAGCCTCGGCGGCGGCGATTGGCGCGAGCAGAAAATCCGGCGCACCGCTGCTGCGCGGCCGCTCCAACCACAGCAGCAACTGGCGCTGATCGCTTTGCGTGGTGCGCTCGAGTGCCGGCAGAATGACGCTGTCGAACTCCAGCCCCTTGGCTTTGTGTATCGTCATCACCTGCAGGCGCGGATCGGCATCCGGCGCCGGCCGCGCGCACAGTTCCGCGAGTCTTTCCGCCAGCTTGGCTGCTTCCGGCAGTTCGCCGGCTTCGTCGAGCGTCTCGAGCAGCGCAAAGAACGCGTCGGCGTTGTCAATGTCGGCCGAGTCCGCCGCGCAGGCGGGGCCCCCGAGCGCGAGCCAGCTTTGCTCGACGATGCGCGCGAGCGGCGCACGGCGCCAGTTTTCGACGGCGGGCGTCAATACCGCGACGAGCCGCGCAACGCGCGCCCTCCCGTCCGCTGAAAGCCGTTCGCATCGTTCGACGTCGTTGAGAAGCGCCCACACTGGCCGCTCGTCGCCCTCGGCCAGCGTGCCCAGATCCGCCAGCGTCAGCCCGCACCACGGCGCGCGTAACAAGGCGAGCCATGCAACGCGGTCGGCCGGATGCGCGAGCGCGCGTGCGAGCGCCGCCAGGTCCTGCACCACCGGGCGCTCGCTGAGATTTTCGAGGTCGACTGCCTGTGCCTTGATCCCATCGGCATGCAACGCCGCCATCGTCGCCGCGGCATGCTTTTTGCTGCGCACCAGGATCGCAATCGTCTCATCCGGCGCCGCCGTGCGTCGCTGCCGGACCAGCGCCGCGATGCGCGCGGCTTCGTCCGCTTCGTCGGCGTCGATGCGCGCAATCACTTCAACGCCGCCGTCGGCTTCGGCGGCATGCGGTTGTGCATGCGCATAAGGCACCGCGCCGGCGGCGATATCTTCCGTCGCCGGAAACAGCGCCCCGAAACTGCCGTTGATCCAGTCGACGATGGGCGCGGTCGAGCGGAAGTTGACGCTCAGCCGCAACGGTTCGAGCGCGACGCCGCTGATACCCTCCCGGCGTGCGCGCAGGTACAGGCCGACTTCCGCTTCGCGAAAGCGATAGATCGACTGCATCGGGTCGCCAACCAGAAACAAGGTGCGGCCATCGCCGGGGCTCCAGCCGGCGGTCAGGCGCTCGAGCAGCGCGAACTGACTCCACGACGTATCCTGGAATTCATCGACGAGAATGTGCTGCAGGCGGTAGTCGAGCGCGAGCGCGAGATCGCTCGGCGCCTCGTTGCCGCCAAGCGCGGCGAGCGCGCGCAGCGCGATCTCGATGAAATCGACGCGTCCTTGCTCGGTGAACACGAGCTGCAATTGCGCGGCCGCAAGCTTGAGCGCCGCAAGCAGCGCCTGCAGAACATTCCATTGCGCGTCGTTGTACGCGACCGGCGGGAGCTTGGTGACATCCGCAAGGCGGGCGCAGAACTCCGGCGCGTCGGCAAGGCGCATCAGCAAGTCTGTCGCACGTTGCTTGAGGTCGGACTGATCCGGCGGAAAGCCCTCGTTCTTAGTTAACTTCTTGCGCCACGTACCCTGCTGCGTCTGCCAGATTGCGGCAAGGCCTCGCCAAACCTTCACGTCCTCTGCTGTTGTGCCGGGCGCACCGTCGCAGCCGGCGCAGGCGCAGTGCGGACGGTCGCTGCCGGCACGCACGAGGTTGTCGGCAGCCGCCCGCGCGAGCGCGACCAGTTCATCGGCATGCGCTGCGGGTATCGTTGCCGCCAATGCGGCGAGTTGCGTTTCGACTTCGCGCGTGAGCGCCTCTTCAAGCGCCGCCCGCTCGCCGCCGTTGGCGAGCAGCCGCAGCCACTGGTCGCGCTTCGCCAGCATCACGACCAGCAGGCTTTCAAGCTTCTGCACGTCGTTGTCGAGATGACGCAAAAGCTCCGCGAGCGCATCCGCGTGCGCCGTCGATTCGTCGAGCATCGCGATCGTGCGCCGCGCAGCTTCGACGTAGAGATCGCCCGGCTGCTCGGCGACCGGCGGCGTCGCACCCAGGCCGGCAGTCAGCGGCAGCCGCCGCGTCAGCGCCGCGGCGAACGCATCCAGCGTATCGATGCGCAGCCGTGCCGGATAATCGCCGAGCCGCCAGCCGTTGGCGGCATCGAGTTCGCGCACCGCACGCGCCAACCGCCAGGTTTGCGCGCGATGCGGCTCGGCCGGTTGCGGGCCGTTCGCCGCCGCGATCGCGGTGAGCACGCGGTCGCGCATTTCTCCGGCGGCCTTGCGGGTGAAGGTGATCGCAAGAATCTGCTCGGGTGCATCGACTGTCGCCAGCAGGCGCAGATAACGCTGCGTCAGCAGTTCCGTCTTGCCCGAGCCCGCCGGCGCCTGGACGATGAAGG
>DASSOO010000164.1:0-2431 GCA_035700455.1 Gammaproteobacteria bacterium | reverse complement strand
CCGGCGCGGCCAACAACCAGCTTGCGACGACCGAGTGCGGCGACGAGCTGCACAAGCGCGGTATCCTGTACGCGCCGGACTATGCGATCAACGCCGGCGGCGTCATGAACGTGTCGATCGAGCTGCAGGGCTACGACCAGGAGCGCGCCGCGCGCATGGTCAATGGTGTTTACGACATCATCGCGAACATCTATCGTCTGGCCGAGCGCGACGGCATCCCGAGCTGGCTCGCCGCCGACCGGCTCGCCGAGGAGCGCATCAATGCCCTGGGCAAAGTCAAGCTGCCGTTCGTCAAGCAGGACCTGACGCGGTTGTATAACCGGAATCGCGCCGCAGTGTGACGTTTTGAGCGGATTCAACACCCACATCGACGACGAACTCGACCTGCTGCGCGATTCGGTGCGGCGGTTTGCCGCCGATGAAATCGCGCCGCGCGCGGCCACGATCGATGCCGATAACGAGGCGCCGTACGACCTGTGGCCGAAGCTCGGCGAGCTCGGGCTGCTCGGCATCACCGTCGACGAGGCTTACGGCGGCTCCGGGCTCGGCTACCTCGCACACGTCGTCGCGATGGAAGAAATTTCGCGCGCGTCGGGGTCGGTCGGGCTTTCTTACGCGGCGCACTCAAACCTGTGCCTGAATAACATCTTCCGGCACGGGAACGAGGCGCAGCGGCAGAAGTACGTGCCGAAGTTGTGCAGCGGCGAGTACATCGGCGCGCTGGCGATGTCGGAACCGGGCGCGGGCTCGGACGTGGTCGGCTCGATGACCTGTACCGCGAAAAAGCGCGGCGATGTCTGGGTCGCGAACGGTTCGAAAATGTGGATTACCAATGGCCCGAAGGCCGATGTGATCCTGGTGTATATGCGTACCGCCGGCAAGGATGCGGGCTCGCAGTGCATTACCGCCTTCATTGTCGAGAAGGGCATGAAGGGCTTTCGCACCGCGCAAAAGCTCGACAAGCTCGGGATGCGCGGCTCGGATACCTGCGAACTGGTATTCGAGGACTGCGAAATCCCGGCCGAAAACGTGCTGGGCGAGGTCAATCGCGGCGTCTATATATTGATGGCGGGCCTCGATTCGGAACGCCTGGTGCTGTCTGGCGGTCCAATCGGCATTATGCAGGCTGCACTCGACCTGACGCTGCCGTACCTGCGCGAGCGCAAGCAGTTCGGCCGGCCGATCGGCAGCTTCGGCATCATGCAGGCCAAGCTCGCCGATATGTACACTGCGCTGCAGGCGTCGCGCGGTTTCACTTACCGCATCGCGCGCCAGTTCGACGAAGGCAAGCCCACACGCCAGGATCCGGCCGCGTGCCTGCTGATGGCGTCGCAGTCGGCGGTCACTGTCGCGCTGGAGGCGATCCAGAGCCTCGGCGGCAACGGTTACATCAACGACTATCCCGCCGGCCGGCTGCTGCGCGACGCCAAGCTGTACGAAATCGGCGCCGGCACCAACGAAATCCGCCGCATGCTGATCGGCCGCGAGCTGGTTGAAGACGGCAATAGCAATTCGCTGTAGGAGCGGCGCCTCCGCCGCGATCTTCCCAATCGCGATCCGGGATCGCTTCCTACATATGAAGACAACAGTTTCAGGAGCAATAGATGGCAAATGATCCAATCGTTATTGTCGCCGCCCGCCGCACGCCGATCGGCGCGTTCCAGGGTGTGCTGGCGCCGCTCGCCACCACCGACCTGGCGGCGGCCGCGATCAAGGCGGCGCTCGCCGACAGCCGCGTCGACGGCAGCGACGTCGGCGAAGTGCTGATGGGCTGCGTGCTGCCGGCCGGGCTCGGCCAGGCGCCGGCGCGCCAGGCGGCGCTCAAGGCGGGCCTGCCGAAATCGACCGGCGCGACTACGCTCAACAAGGTCTGCGGCTCCGGCATGAAGGCGGTGATGTTCGGACATGACATGGTCGTCGCCGGCTCGGCGAACGTCATCATCGCCGGCGGCATGGAGTCGATGAGCAACGCGCCTTACCTGCTGCCGAACGCGCGCAAGGGCTATCGCATGGGGCACCAGCGCGTGCTCGACCACATGTTCTACGATGGCCTGCAGAACCCGGCCGACGGCGAAATGATGGGCAACTTCGGCGAACTATGCGCCGAAAAATACGGCTTTACGCGCGAAGCGCAGGACGAGTTCGCGATCGAATCGACCAAGCGCGCCCGCGCGGCCAACGAGAACGGCGCGTTCAACGCCGAGATCACGCCGCTCACCGTGAAAACCCGCAAGGACGAAATCGTTGTCGACAAGGACGAAGAGCCGTTCAAGCTCGACATCGCCAAGATTCCGAAGTTGAAACCCGCGTTCCGCCGCGAAGGCGGCACGGTGACGGCGGCGACATCGTCGTCGATTTCCGACGGCGCCGCGGCAGTGGTGCTGATGCGCGCGAGCGAGGCCGAAAAGCGCGGCCTGACGCCGCTGGCTCG
>DASSOO010000163.1:0-4009 GCA_035700455.1 Gammaproteobacteria bacterium | reverse complement strand
GGCGTCGGCGAGAAACTGGCCGTCGGGGCCTTTGACGCCTTCGGAGGCGACGATCACGCAATAGCCGCTCTTGTCGACGCTTTCCTTCACGCGTGCCAGGAAACGCTCCCGGTCGAAGGTGATCTCGGGGAACAGAATGATATGCGGCGCGTCGCCGTCGTGCTCGGCTGCCAAGCCCCCGGCGGCCGCGATCCAGCCCGCGTGGCGGCCCATGACCTCGAGCACGAACACCTTGGTCGAGGTGCGCGCCATCGACGCGACGTCGAGCGCGCACTCGCGCGTCGACACCGCGACGTATTTCGCGACCGAACCGAAGCCGGGCGAGTTGTCAGTGATCGGCAGATCGTTGTCGACCGTCTTCGGCACGTGGATCGCCTGGATCGGGTAGCCGGTCTTTTTGCCGAGTTGCGAGACCTTGAGGCAGGTGTCGGCCGAGTCGCCGCCGCCGTTATAAAAGAAGTAGCCGATATCGTGTGCCCTGAACACCGCCAGCAACCGCTCGTATTGCGCCGGGTTCTCCTCGTATGGCTTCAGCTTGTAGCGGCACGAGCCGAACGCGCCGCCCGGCGTGTGGCGCAGCGCCGCGATCGCTGCCGCGCTTTCCTTGCTGGTGTCGATCAGGTCCTCGGTCAGCGCACCGATGATCCCATCGCGCCCGGCGTAAACCTTGCCGATCTTGTCCCTGTGCTTGCGCGCGGCTTCGATGACCCCGCAGGCGCTTGCGTTGATGACGGCGGTCACCCCGCCGGACTGGGCATAAAAGGCATTTCTGCGCGGCATTTTGTCTGCTTCCGTGTCGGTTATAAAAATGAGCAAAATAGCGCATTTTTGCGCGCCTTACACGCTCATCCCTCCGCCGATCGCACCGCCCGACGCCGCCTTCCGGCGGCATACTGGGCTGGTCGTTGATCCCGCACATTTCGCAAGGGTTAGCGAGACGTTGACGAGCCGCGGCGGGCAAGGTACGTTTACGCCAAATTCGGCGGCAGGAGGCCGCCCCACCCACCGAGCAAAAGAGTCAATCCAATGAGAATCGTGTTACTGGGCGCCCCGGGATCGGGCAAGGGTACGCAAGCCAAGCTGCTGGTCGAAAAATACGGCATTCCACAAATTTCTACCGGCGACCTGTTGCGGGCCGCGGTCAAGGAGGGCAGCGAGTTCGGCCTGGCCGCCAAGGCGGCGATGGATGCCGGCCAACTGGTTTCCGACGACATCGTGCTCGGCATCATCCGTGAGCGGCTCGCCAAGCGCGATGCGCAGCGCGGCTTTATCCTCGACGGCTTTCCGCGCAACATTCCCCAGGCGAATGCGCTTGACCAGATGCTCGAGACGCTGGGTCAGCCGCTCGATACGGCGCTGCTGATCGAAGTCGATACCGACCTGCTGATGCAGCGCCTTGCCGGCCGGCGCACCTGCGAGAATTGCGGCCGCGTCTATAACGTTTACACCAATCCGCCGCGGCTCGAAGGTCAGTGCGATCGTTGCGGCGGCGAGCTCAGACATCGCGCCGACGACAACGAGGAAACCGTCTCCAACCGCCTGCGCGTCTATGAAGCCCAGACCAAGCCGCTGATCCAGTACTACGCCGACGGCAACCGGCTGCGGCGCGTCGACGGCAACGGGGAGGTCAAGGCGATCAATCGCCAAATCGTCCGAATGCTCGACGACCTCGGCGGTGCGACTGCGAAGCCGGCAACGAAGTCCCGTGCGAAGGCCACGGCGACCCGTAGCGCGCCGGCGAAAAAGGGTATTCGCAAGACGACGGCGCGTCCCGCGCGCAAAGGGGCAGCAAAAAAAGCCGCGCCGAAAAAGGTCGCGAAAAAGGTCGCAGCGAAACGGTCCGCCGCCAAGACGGCGACTAAGAAGACCGCCACACGCGTGGCGCCTCGCAAACCGGCCAAGTCGACGGCGCGCAAGGCAGCTTCGCCTAAGCGCGCGGCCGCCAGCAAACCGGCGGCGAGAAAGCGTTCTGCCGCGCGCGGCACGGCAGCCGCTCGCCGGCGCACTGCCCGCCGCTAACGCGGCCGTCCCAAGGCCTCGTCTGCCGGTTTATTCCGTCGCCGACGCCGCGGTCTCGATCAGAACGGCGAGCAGTGCGTCGCCGACGGCCTCGCGCCGCCACCCCTCCAGCACCGGCACGTTGCGTTCGCCTTGCGCGAGCCGTTCCAGTTGTCGCCGGTTGGCGAGCAGCCCGGCGCCGATATGAAGCTCTGCTGCGCGACGCCGCAGGACTGCTGCCAGCCGATCCACCAATGCACGCTCCGGCCGCGGCCGTTCGGGCGGCACGGGTAGCGACGAGGTGTTGCCGCTCGCGATCACGGCGAGCAACTCTTCGCCGCACCCGCCCTTGAGCAGGCCGGCAGCGCCTTCAATTGCAGTCAATTCGTCCATCGACGCGGGGCGACGCGTTGCCAACTCGAGCAGTACCGCGTCGGACGCAATCCATTGGCGCGGCCGGTTGCGCGAGATTGCACGCCGCTCGCGCCATGCCGCCAAAGCGCGCAGCGCGCCACGTTCGGCGGCGCCGGCAAGCCGGCTCTGGCCGCGCACGCGAAGGTAGCTGGCGTCCGGATCGGGCAGGTAAACGGCGGGATCGGCCAATGCCGCGGCTTCGGCATCCAGCCAGGCGCGGCGCGCGCCGGTCGCAAGTTCGTGGCGCAGGCGCTCGTAGATTGTGCCGAGATAGCGCACGTCGTCGGCGGCGTAGGCGAGTGCCGCGGGCGGCAGCGGCCGGCGACTCCAGTCGGTGCGCGTGTGTGCCTTCGGCAGCCGCACCGAGATAAAGGATTCGACCAATGCCGCATACCCGACCTGCTCGCCGAAGCCGGTGAGCGCCGCCGCAAGCTGCGTGTCGAACAGCGGCCGCGGGACGACTCCGAGACACTGATACAACACCTCGATATCCTGGCGGGCGGCATGCAACACCTTGACGATGCGCGGTTCGGCCAGTAACTGCGCGAGCGGCGCGAGATCGGCCAAGGCGAGCGGGTCGATGCACGCAATACGGTGCGGCGCTGCAACCTGGATCAGGCAAAGTTGCGGATAGTATGTCCGCTCGCGCAGAAATTCCGTATCGACGGCGAGCCAGTCGGCTTCAGCCAGGTCGAAACACAATTGTGCCAGCGCGTCCGGCTGGTCCACGAAAAGAAAGTCAGCCACGCGCGCACACTGCATGAGCAGCGACCAGGCTTCGAGCGGCGAAAGGCTGCCGCTTCGCGCGCGCTGAAGCGGCAGCCGTCAGTGGGTCAGCAGGAAATCCCGGAATTGAGACGAATACGGGCGCCGACGCCGAAATTCGGCGGCTGATCCTGAACGACGCTGCAGGTGGCGCCACTGTCCATGCGCAGCGTAATGCGGTAATCGTATTCGTTGCCGTTCGCATATCGACCTTGAATTTTGCTGCCGGCATAGGCACCACCAGCCGCGCCCGCAACGGTTGCCGCAGTCTGGCCCCTGCCGCCGCCGAACTGATGGCCGACGGCCGCACCGACGAGCGCGCCGATGACCGCGCCTGCCACATTGCCGCTGCTGCCTTGCGGAATCGGCTGGATGTCGGTCACCGTACCGCAGTCGTAGCAGGCGTTGCCCTGGTTATAGGCAGGCGGCGGCGCCGCTTCCGTGCCATAGGGTTGTACCGGCTGGACAGGCTGATTCGAGGCGCAGCCTGCCAGCGCGAGGAGCGCGCCGATGAGCGCACAGCCGAAAATCGTGCGTATCCCTTGCATGATGAACTCCTTGTATTTGCATCCGACGAAAGGACCGCCGTGTGCGATCCGTCGCGGTTGCTATAATACACCGCCCTCCCGCCGCAAACAGTGAACGCGACGTGACTCCCGCCAATCCGCCCGAACGGCTTCACATTCTCGGCATCTGCGGCACCTTCATGGGCGGCATCGCCGCCCTTGCGCAGGCGCAGGGCTTGCGGGTCAGCGGTTCCGATGCGAATGTCTACCCGCCAATGAGCACCCAGCTCACATCACTCGGTATCGAACTGATGGAGGGCTATCGG
>DASSOO010000162.1:0-2214 GCA_035700455.1 Gammaproteobacteria bacterium | reverse complement strand
GCCCGCCGGGCGGTCAAGAGGTGCCGGTGTTACGGTTTCGGTTGAATCGAAGCACCGGTGTTCGGTTCAACCGAAACCGTAACACCGGCACCTCCATCAGGGCACCTCCATCACGTCGCGTCAAGGATCGCTCGGCGGCCGCCCGACCTGGCCCCACGCATTTCCGCCCCAGCAGTACGCGAGACTATCGGCGCCGATCGCGCAGGCATGTGTGCCGCCCGCCGAGAACGCCGTGAACGGTTGACTGCTCTCGATGCGCGTCGGCAGGGCCGCGACTGCCTGGCCAAGAGCGCCCATGCGCTGGCCCCAGCAATACAGCGTGCCGTCGGCGGCGCCCGCGCAGGTCTGCCCGAAGCCGCGGCTCAGGTGCTCCCATTGCGCACCGACCGGCGCGACCGCGAGCGGCAGGCTCTCGTATCCAACGGCGTTGGCGACGCCGAGCTGCGCTCGCGCTCCCCAGCAGTACACCGCCCCCGTGCTTTGCAGGCCGCAGCTGTGCATGCCGCCGGCGACGACGTCGACGAAGGCGAGGCCGCCGAGCACGGCCACGGGCGTGAAGCTCTCCATCAAACCGCCGGATCCGCCGGCCGAGCCGACGCCGAGCTGGCCGAACCAGTTGTTGCCCCAGCACAGCGCGTTGCCGGCCGTGTCGAGCGCGCACGCGTGCTGCTGGCCGATGCTGATCGCCGTGAGCTTCGTGCTCGTCGCGAGGGGCGCCGGTGTCGCCGCGGACTGGCTCTTCGAGCCGTTGCCGAGCTCGCCGCTGACATTGACGCCCCAGCACCACGCGTCGCCGAGCGGCGTGAGGCCGCACGTCGAGTGGCTCGCGATGCCGGCCGACAGCGTGGCGAACTTGAGGCCGCCGGCGACGGCCACCGGCACGCTGCTGCTTTGGCGCAAGCCGTCGCCGAGCTGGCCGCCGAGCCCCATGCCCCAGCAATAGGCGTCGCCGGCGGCATCGAGCGCGCACGTGTGGTTGAGCGACGCCGCGAGCCGGACGAAACGCGGCCCGCCTTCGACGCGGACCGGCGTGCCGCTGCAGGCGAAGTTGCCGCCGGCGCAGGTCTGCATCGCGGCGGCGCTGCCGAGCTGGCCCTTCTCGTTCGAGCCCCAGCAGTACGTGTCGCCGCCCGTTTCGATCGCGCAGGTGTGATGGTAGCCGGCGGCGATCGACGTGAACCGCAGGTTATCGCCGACCTTCGTCGGCGCGGCGTAGAACTCGGGTGGTGGAGGGGTCTGCGGCGTTCCGCCCCCCACCAGCACCGGCGACACGGGCCCGCCCATCAACGTGTCGCCGCCGCTGCCGCCACTGCACGCGGCCACGCCGGCCGCGAGCGCAATCAAGGTCAAAAGCTTCGATGCTTGCGTGTTCATTTTCGACCCTCCCGAGTTGCTGAACCGTGCCGTCAGCCTCGCGCGCCGTGGCGGTTGCGGTCCTTAGGAACAGCCGAGGTTTTTCCGAGCTTTAGACGCGGTTCATCGGCAACGACGACTCCGGCTAGGGCTGTGGCTCCGGTGTCCGGGCTGCGTGTATGGTGTGCACGTGACCCCCCGCAGCTGTCCGACCCTTGGTTGCCTGCTGACGCTCCTCGCGGCCGTCGGCGCCATCGCGCCCGCCGCGGCGCAGCGCGAGTTTCGCGTCTATCCGAGCTTCGAGGGCGACGTCGCCGAGGCGCCGTTACCTCCCGATTACAAGCTGCCGGGCGAGCTCGTAATCGGCCACATGATGTTTCCGGACGGCCGCTTCGGCTTCGGCAATCAGTGGAAGCACGGCGGCACGGGCTGGACCGACGACTATCCGAAAGGCGACCGCGCGCTGATCCAGATGCTCCAGCGTTTCACGCGCACGCACATGCGCTCGGTCGAGCAGCCGGTCGATCTCGAAGACGGCGACGATGCCTACTACTGGCCGTTTTTAATCGCCGGGCTCGCGGGCTCGATGGAGCTGACCGACGACCAAGCGGCGAAACTGCGCGAGCACTTGCTGCGCGGCGGCTTTCTCTTCTGCGACAGCTTCTTCGGCGACGGCAACTACCAAACGTTTACTGAGAGCATGCAGCGCGTGTTCCCCGATCGGCCGATCATCGATCTCACCGACGAGCACCCAATCTTCCACTCCGTCTTCGATTTGCCCGAGATGACGAAAGTCGCGATCCCGCACGTCAGCGAAGCGTTCGGGTACGGCCGCATGCGGCGCGGCCCGCCGCGCTGGCA
>DASSOO010000161.1:0-2010 GCA_035700455.1 Gammaproteobacteria bacterium | reverse complement strand
CGCGCCCATTGGCCCGCGCAATTGACGATGGATTCGCACGTGATCCGGCCACGCGCTTCGCCTGCCTGCCAATCGACGCCGGCGACGCGGCCGTTGTGCGCCTGCACGCCGGTGACCTTCGTGCCTTCGAAGATCTTCGCGCCGCCGCTGCGTGCGCCGCGCGCGAGCGACTGCGTGAGGTCGGTGGGATTGGCCTTGCCGTCGCCGGGAATCCAGACGCCTCCGGCGAGGTCGTCCGTGCGCAAAAGCGGCACGCGTGCGGCAATGTCCGCGGGCGAGAGCCACTCGAACTCGATGCCGAAGCTTTGCGCGCGCGCCATCTGGCGCCGCATCATCTGCATGCGCACCGGCGTCTTTGCGACGTTCACGCTGCCGCACTGCTTCCAGCCGGTGGCGAGGCCGGTCTCGCGCTCGAGCGACGCGTAGAGCTCGATGCCGTAGCGGCTCATGCGGGTCGCGTTGCGGGTGGCGCGCGTCTGGCCGACGAGCCCGGCGGCGTGCCACGTCGTGCCGCACGTGAGCCGACCCTGCTCGAGAAGGATGACGTCGCTGAAGCCGAGCTTCGTCAGGTGATAGGCGGTCGATGCGCCGGCGATGCCGCCACCGACGATGACGACGCGCGCATGCGAGGGAATCGACATCGCGCGCTTACAGCTTGAGCGCCGCGACGCCCGCCACCACGCTGGCCGCACCGGCGAGCCGCATCGGCCCGAGTCCTTCCTTGAGCCATACGGCGCCGATCAGTGCCGCGAACAGCACCGACGTCTCGCGCAGCGCTGCCACTGCGGCGACCGGCGCTCGCGTCATCGCAAACAGCACGATGCCGTACGCCGCCAGCGCGAACGCGCCGCCGGCAATGCCCCGGCGCCAGCTGCGCGTCAGATAGGCGACGGCGGGGCGGCCGCGGCTCGCGACGATCCAGGCGACGAACGGCAGACCTTCGATGAAGATCAGCCACGAAACATAGGACAGCGCGTTGCCCGACGCTCGTGCGCCGGTGCCGTCGATCAGCGTGTAGACCGCGATGATGGCGGCGTTGGCGAACGCCCATCCGGCGGCCGCGGGAGGATGGCGTTCGCGGCGCACGAAAGCGATGCTGACGATGCCGCCACAAACGAGCAGGATGCCCACCACGACGTGCGCGGCCGGCAGCTCGCGCAGGAAGACGATGCCGAGGATGGTCACGATCAGCGGCGCCGTGCCGCGCATCAGCGGATAGGCGAACGACAGATCGCCGGTGCGGTACGCGTGCGCGAGCGTGATGTAATAGCCGAAGTGGACGCACGTCGATGCCGCCATGAATTTCCAGGCCGCGACGTCCGGCAGCGGCACGAACGGCAGCACGAGCAACGCGCACAGCGAAGATCCGGCAACGACCGATGCCGTGTCGAGCATCGGGTCGCCGCCGGGCGCGCCCTTCAGCAGCGCGTTCCACGCCGCGTGCAGCAGCCCGGCGCCGAGCACCAGGAGCGTGATGCCGAGCGTCAGCTCCTGCGGCATCGCGAACGCGCTCTCGATGTCACCCGAGCACCGGGCCCGGGTAACCCCGGCTGCGTTTGTTGCCGACTGACATCAAGCGGTTTTCGGTTTCCGTTTCTGCCACGTGGCGCCCTCGGCGGCTGCCGCCGCTTCGGCCGCGACCGGCTCCGGCGTTTTGAGGCGCGTGTGCGCAAGCACGCCTGCTTCCTCGAGGATCGGATAGGCGATCGAGCAGATGTGCGAGTTGATCCGGCGCAGATCGGAGATCAGGTCGAGGTGCAGCGACGACGTCTCGATGCTCTCGACCGTGTTGCCGGCCAGCCGACCGAGGTGCGAGTTGGCATACGCGCGCTCGAGATCGCGGAACAGCACCTTCTGCGCGAGCAGTTGCTGGGCGTGCTTCAGGTCGCCGTTCAGGAATACGGACAGGCCGAGCCGAAGATTGGCAATCAGCCGCGCGTGGAGGTCGACGATCTCGGCCATGCCCGCGTCCGAGAAGTTGCGGCCCTTGTCGATCTTCTTGTCTTCGAC
>DASSOO010000160.1:0-4428 GCA_035700455.1 Gammaproteobacteria bacterium | reverse complement strand
CGCGCCGTCCGGCGCCGGCAAGACCAGCCTGGTGCGCGAACTGGTTGCGCGCAACCCCCGCCTGAGCGTTTCAGTCTCGTACACGACGCGGCCGCGGCGGCCGCGCGAACGGCCCGGAATCGACTATCACTTCGTCAGCGAACCTGAATTTGCGCAGATGGTCGCGGCCGGGCGCTTCATCGAATATGCGCGCGTGTTCAATTACCACTACGGCACCGACCGCGAAGCTGTCGGCAAAATCCTGAGCGCCGATCGCGATGTGCTGCTCGAAATCGACTGGCAGGGCGCGCGCCAGGTGCGTGCGGCGATGCCGGACGCGGTCAGTATTTTTATCCTGCCGCCGTCGCGCGCCGAACTCGAGCGGCGGCTGCGCCAGCGCGGCACCGACAGCGAAGAAGTCATCGCCCATCGGCTGCGCGAAGCCGAAACGGATATGTCGCATTGGAACGAATACGATTACGTCATCGTCAACGACAACTTCGATCACGCGCTGGCGCAGCTTTCCGCGGTGCTCGCCGGCAATGGCACCGGGGCGCATCCAGACCGGGCGGAGCTGAAGGCGTTGGTGGGGGAGCTCCTTCGGACCGGCAGGTCCGAAGGAGCAGGTTAGTGGTTAGTGGTTAGCGGTAGAGATTAGAGGCATCCTTCTTCTTCACCACTAACCTCGTACCACTGACCCCGAACCCTTCTCCCATAGACTCCCCTCACTCAATCCGCTAAACTGTTTTCCCTTTTAATTTTCGTCACTTACGGATTCCGGAGCTTATATGGCGCGCGTTACCGTCGAGGACTGTCTCGACAACGTCGATAATCTGTTTCAACTGGTGCTGGTCGCGACCAAGCGCGCGCGCCAGCTCAGCCACGGCATGGAGCCGACCGTTCCGCTGGAAAACGACAAGCCGACCGTGGTCGCGCTGCGTGAGATCGCCGAAGGCCACGTGGGCCCGTCGATCCTGAGCGAGCCCGACAGGCCGCAGCCGGTGGAAGTGGAGGAGCCGGTTATCGACATGGACGAACCACTGGACGACCTGGCTGCCCCGCAGGAGGATGAGAATCCTCTTGAATAAACGGGGGCGCAGCGCCACGATTGACTTTCATGGCACCCAGCGCCGCATCACTGTTGACCCGTGCCGGACGCGAACGGCGTTCGGCCGGGATCGACAATCTTCTCGCCCGCCTCGAGACGTACCTAGCGCCCGAGCAGGTTGACGAGGTTCGGCGCGCCTACGATTTCGGCGCGCATGCCCACGAGGGCCAGCGCCGGCTGTCCGGCGAACCCTATATCTCCCATCCCGTCGCCGTCGCCGGCATTCTCGCCGACATGCACATGGATGCCGCGACGATCACCGCAGCGGTGCTGCACGACGTCATCGAAGACACGCCGACGGCGAAGGACGAGATTGCCGCCGAGTTCGGCGCCGAGGTCGCGCAACTCGTCGACGGCGTCAGCAAGCTGACGCAAATCCAGTTCCAGAGCCGCGTCGAGGCGCAGGCCGAAAACTTCCGCAAGATGCTCCTCGCAATGGTCGAGGACATCCGCGTCATCCTGATGAAGCTCGCCGACCGGCTGCACAACATGCGCACGCTGGGCGTGATGCCGCCACCGAAGCGCCGCCGGATCGCGCGGGAAACGCTGGAAATCTACGCGCCGATCGCCAACCGTCTCGGCATGAACGCGCTGCGCCTGGAACTTGAAGACCTGGGCTTCAAGGCGCTCTATCCGAACCGCTACCGCGTGCTCGCGCGTCAGATCAAGCGCGGCCGCGGCCATCACAAGGAGATCGTGCGCAAGATCTCCAGCCAGCTGAAGCAGGCGCTCAAGCAGGAGGGTATCGACGCGACGGTCCTCGGCCGCGAAAAGCATCTTTACAGCGTCTACACGAAGATGCGCACCAAGCGCCTGTCACTGCACGATGTGGCCGACATGTACGGCTTTCGCATCGTCGTCGACAAGGTCGATACCTGTTATCGCGTACTCGGCATCGTGCACGCGACCTACAAGCCGACGCCGGGGCGCTTCAAGGACTACATCGCGATTCCGAAAGGCAACGGCTACCAGTCGCTGCACACCGTGCTGGTCGGGCCGCAGGGTGTGCCGATCGAGGTGCAGATCCGCACGGAAGCGATGGACAAGGTCGCCGAGTCCGGCATCGCCGCGCACTGGTTGTACAAATCGCACGAAACCGGTTCGAGCGCACCGGAGGCACGCGCGCGAGAGTGGCTGCGCGGCATGCTCGACATGCAGAAGGGCGCCGGCAACTCGATCGAGTTTCTGGAAAACGTCAAAGTCGACCTGTTTCCGGACGAGGTCTACGTGTTCACGCCGCAGGGCGATATCCGGCGCCTGCCGCGCGGCGCGACCGCTGTCGATTTCGCCTACGCCGTGCACACCGACGTCGGCAACGCCTGTGTCGCCGCCAAGATCGACCGGCGGCTGGTGCCGCTGCGCACGCCGCTCGTCAACGGTCAGACCGTCGAGATCATCACCGCGAAAGGCGCAATGCCGAACCCGGCGTGGCTCAACTTCGTCGTTACCGCAAAGGCGCGTGCGAATATCCGCCACTACCTCAAGAACATGAAGCGCGACCGGGCGATCGCGCTCGGCCGGCGCCTGCTCGAACGCGCGCTAGAAAGCTATGGCACCAAAATCAAGAAGCTCGCGCCCGGCAAAATCGACGCGGTGCTCGCCGAATTCAAGCTGGCGACCTTCGACGACCTGATGGAGCAGATCGGTCTCGGCGAACAGCTTGCGCCGCTGGTCGCGCGTCGCCTGCTGCCGGACGACGCGATCGAAACCGCGCCGGCCACGGCCGGCCCGCTGTCGATCAAGGGTACCGAGGGTATGGTCGTGACGCTGGGCCGCTGCTGCCATCCGAGTCCGGGCGACCCGATCATGGGCTACCTGAGCGCCGGGCGCGGCATCGTCATTCACCGCGACACTTGCCGCAATCTCGCCGACTATCGCAGTCAGCCTGACAAATGGATCGAGGTGCAGTGGGAGAAGGATATCGGCCGCGAGTTCTCGGTCGAAATCCGCTGCGAAGTGGCTAACCAGCGCGGTGTGCTGGCGACGGTCGCGGCGACGATCGCGGAACTCGGTTCGAATATCGAGCACGTCGCGCTGCAGGAGCGCGACGGGCAGACTTCGACGCTGAACCTCGTCTTTTCGGTGCACGACCGCAAACACCTGGCGAACATCATGCGCCACATCCGCAACATGCCGCAGGTCATGCGCATCGCCCGCACGCGGTTCTGAAGCTACTGTTCAGCGTCAGTCTGTTCTGATTGGCTTTGCAGCAGCGGAACGGCAGTTCCGGCGCAACTATTCGCTCGCATACTGCTTGCAGATCGTCGCTACTTGCGGGTTAGCGATCAGTCTCTTGATAGCCCGGGCGCTGACCGGCTGCACGCCGGCGTCGTTCAGCCCATGAACTACAAAAACCGGATAAGCCGCACGGGGGCCGGCATGTTTGGCCTGAAAGTATTGCCGGTTGGTCAGGCACCAGATGCGCTTGAAGTGGCTGCCGGTGATTGGCGTGGTTCGGCAGATAACTGCATCCGCCTTTGCCGGATCCGGAGAGAACTGCGTCAGAAACATGCTTCGGAAAGCACAGAGAATCTTCGTCTTGGACGAGTTCCCGGTAACCGTCATGGAGCCTAGGTGATAGACCTTTGTCGACCTTGCTTCGGCGGTTCGGGAGTTCGATGCCGGAGTTGCACTCCCGGGACCTGCTGCGGCGGCGCAGCAGGCGAAGCTCGCGAGCAGCAGCGCGTTCCTGACGCAGCGCATGTAGAGCCTCCGTTTTTCCTTTACCATGCACAGCGGCTGGAGTTTTATGGTTTTTCTCCGCTCCTCAAACTATAGCACCACATTTGGGTTTTTTCTCACTTGTATCCACAGGAGTCTGTCATGTCGAACCGCATCGCTATCGCCACCGACCAGGCACCCGCGGCCATCGGGCCGTATTCGCAGGCTGTTCGCGCCGGCGACGCCGTTTATCTGTCCGGTCAGATCGGGCTGGACCCGGCCGGTGGCGAACTCGTAACCGGCGGTGTCGAAGCCGAGGCGCGGCGCGTGTTCGATAATTTGAGTGCGGTGGCTGCCGCAGCGGGCGGCAGCCTCGACGCGATTGCGAAGCTCACGGTTTATCTCGTCGATTTCGGCGATTTTCCACGCGTCAACGCGATCATGAAGGAGTACTTCAAGGAGCCGTACCCGGCGCGTGCGACGGTCGGCGTCGCAATGCTGCCGAAAGGCGCCGCGGTCGAAGTCGACGCCATTCTCGTTGTTTGAAGCGTTCTGCTGAAAACTCCGTTCCCGCCGCGGCGGACAGCGCGGCGGTGCCGGTGACAACGCTCGCAGGCGTCGGACCGGGCATCGCGCAGCGGCTCGGCAAGCTGTCGATCTCGACGGTACAGGACGTGCTG
>DASSOO010000159.1:0-6933 GCA_035700455.1 Gammaproteobacteria bacterium | reverse complement strand
CCAACGGGCAGAAGCTCTACCAGGCGGTCGCTCAAAGGGCGGCCGCCGACTGGAACAGGAACGGCAACGTGATGCTGGTCGTCGGCGCGACTTATCCGCAGGAACTTGCCGAAGTGCGCGCGATCGTCGGCGACATGCCGCTGCTCGTGCCGGGCATCGGCGCGCAGGGCGGCAGCGTCGAATTGAGCGTCAACAGCGGCAAGACGCGCAACGGCACCGGTCTCGTCATCAACTCGTCACGCGGCATTATCTACGCCGGCAAGGACAAGGATTTCGGGAATGCGGCCGCTGCGGCGGCGCGGCAGTTACGCGATGAGATCAATCGGTACCGGTAGGGCATCGCGTGCGACCGGTTGAGCTTGCCATCTTCGACTGCGACGGCGTGCTGGTCGACAGCGAGGTCATTGCCAATCGCGTCTTTTGCGAAATGCTCAATGAAATCGGGCTGCGGGTCTCGCTGTCCGACATGTTCGAGCGCTTCGTTGGCCTTTCCATACCGCAATGCGTCGAACTCATCACTGAATTAAACGGCAGACCGCCACCACCGACATTCGTTACGGAGCTTCAAAAACGTACGGCAACGGTACTGAGTCGGCAGATAAAGCCCATTGCCGGCGTCACCGACGCACTGGAAACATTGGACATCCCATGTTGCGTAGCTTCCAGTGGCACGCACGAGAAGATTAACCTGACTCTCGGCGCGACTGGTTTACTGCAGTATTTTGAAGACAGAATTTTCAGCGTTGCCGACGTCGAAAACCCGAAACCAGCACCCGACGTCTTCCTGTTCGCTGCCCGGACGCTTGGCGCCGATCCTCTGGCCTGTGTGGTCATTGAAGACACGCCTGTGGGTATCCGCGCAGCCGTCGCTGCCGGCATGCGTGCAATTGGTTTTGCCGCCAGCACGCCGGCCAAGCGGCTTTGGGAAGCCGGCGCCTCCGAGGTCATCTCCGAGATGCGGCAGTTGCCCAAAATTCTGCAAACTGCTGCAACCGCGCTTGAGGTCAAGCAATGATAGCTTGCGGTCTGGCGAGCTACTCCGTCGGATGGTGCGCCAACGCAGGCGCATGCTGCGGGAGTTATTTTCAGGACCGTGTTCGACAGGAAGTCGAAGACGGAGCCTGCAGGGACGTATTCACGGCGGTCCGGAAAATCAGCTCCTGTAGCGGGCGCCGGCATACTTGCGGTCCCTTATGACGACCTGGATCAACGGGGAAGCCGCGGCTGCGATCGACTCGCACGACCGCGGCCTGCAATACGGCGACGGTTTGTTTGAGACCATGCGTGCGTTTCACGGCAGCGTGCGGTTAATCGATTACCATCTCGACCGGTTGCTCGATGGCTGCGAGCGGCTGGCGATTGCGCCGCCGGCGCGCGCAATGCTGCAGGCGGAAATTGAATGCGCCGCACGCAGCATCGGCGACGGCATCGTCAAGCTGATCGTCACGCGCGGGAGCGGCGGGCGCGGCTATCGACCGGCCGGCGGGTTACAGCCGACGCGCATCGTGATGACGTTTGCGCTGCCGCCGCAGCCCATTATGCTGGGCAAGCATGGCGGCGTGCGCGTGCGCATCGCGCAAACGATGCTTGCGCGACAGCCGCGCCTCGCCGGGCTCAAGCACCTCAACCGGCTGGAGCAGGTGCTCGCGGCGGCCGAGACTGACGCGGAGCGCTATGCTGAAAGTCTCATGCGCGACGACGAAGAACACATCATCGATGGCACCATGATGAATCTGCTTTGTATAAGCGGCGGCGAGTTGTTGACGCCGGAGTTGTCGCAGGCAGGCGTCGCCGGCGTCATGCGGCGTTTCATCCGCGAACTTGCGGACGGCCTTGCCATCCCGCAGCGGGAGACGCCGCTGTCGCGCGCGCAACTCGACGCCGCCGATGAAGTATTTCTCTGCAATGCCGTGCGCGGCATCTGGCCGGTGATCGGAATCGAGGACCGCCATTTCGCGACCGGACCGGTTACGCGGCAATTGCAAGCGGCGCTGGCGGAGCGCTGGCCGTGAAGCGGATCGTCTGGATTCCTGCGCTGGCGGTGCTGGTTCTGTTTGCCGGCGCCGGTACGCTGTACTACCGCTGGTGTGTGAGACCGCTACCGATCGAGCGGCCCCGGACAATTATCGTTCAGCCCGGCGCGCCGTTGTCCGATACGGCCGGCAAGCTTGCCACCGCCGGCATCCTTCACAGCGCATGGGATCTCGTCTGGCTGGCACGCTTCGAAGGCAAGAGCACGTCGGTTCGCGCCGGCGAATACGCGCTGCCGGCGCATCTGACCACCGCACGACTCCTCGACATCATCGTCAGCGGCAAGGTCGTACTGCACAGCTTCACGATCGTCGACGGCTGGACGTTTCGCGAATTCCTGATGCGGCTCGAAGACGATCCGCTGCTGAAGCACGATCTCGCAGGCTTGTCCGATACCGAAATCATGAAGCGCATCGGCCACCCGGGCGAAAATCCCGAAGGGCGGTTTTTTCCGGAAACGTACAAGTTCCCGCGCGGCACGACGGACAGCGCGTTCCTCAAGCGCGCCTACAGCCTTATGCGGCGGCACCTGGAGGATGAATGGGCGAGCCGCGACGCCGACATGAGTCTCGCGACGCCATATCAGAGCCTGATCCTCGCGTCGATTATCGAAAAGGAAACCGGGCTTCCCAGCGAAATGCCGCGCATCGCCGGCGTGTTCGTGCGCCGGCTGCAGCGCGGCATGCGCCTTGGCAGCGATCCGACCGTTATCTACGGGCTTGGCAAGGCCTACAACGGCGATATCACGGTGCGCGATCTCAGAACCGACACCCCGTACAATACCTACACGCGCAAGGGCCTGCCGCCGACGCCGATCAGCCTGCCGAGCCTCGCGGCGCTGCACGCGGCAATGCATCCGCAGCGCGGCGACGCACTGTATTTCGTCAGCAAGGGCGACGGCAGCCACGAGTTTTCGGCGACGTTCAAGGAGCACCGCAAGGCGGTGAAGAAATACCAGATCGATGGAGGCCATGGCCGGTGAGCCGACGCGGCGTGTTCATCACCTTCGAAGGCGGCGAGGGCGTCGGCAAGTCGACGCAGATCAAGACCGCGGACGCGTGGCTCGCGGAACGCGGTCATGATGTCGTCGTGACCCGCGAACCGGGCGGCACGGCACGCGCCGAACGAATCCGCGAGCTGGTCGTCAGCGCCGATGGCGGTCCGCTGTCGCCGCTTGCGGAACTGTTGTTGATGTTCGCGGCACGCATCAGCCACATCGAAGAGCTGATTCTTCCAGCACTCGCAGACGGCAAGGTTGTTTTATGCGACCGCTTCGTCGATGCGAGCTACGCATACCAGGGCGCGGGCCGCGGCCTGCCGGAAGCGCGCATCGCCGAACTGGAAAGCTGGCTGCCGGCGGCGGCACGCCCCGACTTGACCATTTTGCTCGACGCGCCGGTGGAAACCGGCCTCGCGCGCGCGCGCGGACGCGGGCGGCCGGATCGCTTCGAGATGGAGCAAAAGGCATTTTTCGAGCGCGTCCGCGCCGCCTACCTGGAACGCGCGCACCGGTTCCCGGAGCGCTTCGCAATTGTCGATGCCACCGCAAGCCCTAAGCGTGTCGGCGCGGCGGTTTGTGCGATACTTGAGTCGCGCCTTGCGGGCGCTGCGAAGCAGGCCGAATGATGCGCGCGCCGTTTCCCTGGCAGGCCGATCAATGGCGTCAACTGCAACAGGCGCATGCGGCCGGGCGAATGCCGCATGCGCTGCTGCTCCATGGCAACGTCGGCCTCGGCAAACACGCGTTTGCGACGGCGCTCGCGCAGTGGCTTCTGTGCCGGTCCCCCGGCGAGACCGCCTGCGGCGAATGCAACGCCTGCCGCCAGTTCGCCGCCGGCAGTTCGCCGGACTTCGTTACGGTCGCGCCGCTCGAAGACAAAAAGACGATCAGCGTCGAGCAGGTGCGCGAACTCATCGACACGCTCAGCCTCACCAGTCACGCGGGCGGCTTTCGCGCCGCCGTCGTTGCACCGGCCGACGTAATGACGCCGAGCGCCGCGAACGCGCTGCTGAAGACGCTCGAAGAGCCGCCCGGCAAAACCGTGCTGATGCTGGTGAGCGCGCGCCCGGCCCGGCTGCCGGCGACTGTGCGCAGCCGCTGCCGGCTGATCCGCTTTGCGCCGCCGCCGGCTGCATCAGCGCTCGACTGGTTGCGCGCGCAAGGAGGGTTGGATGCCCGGGCCGCGAACGAAGCGTTGTCGGCCTCTCATGGCTCTCCGGTACGCGCGCTGGCGCTGGCTACCGAAGGCGGCCTGGAACGGCGGGCAGCCGTGATTGCCGCCGCGCGCGACGTTGCCGCCGGGCGCCGGAATCCGGTCGAGGCGGCCGAAGCCATCGTCAAGGAGCCGCTCGCCGATACGATTGGTTGGCTGTCCGGCTGGGCGGCCGGGGAAATCCGCGCGGCGACGCTCGCCGGCAGCGATGCGCGGCGCATGCTTGCGCTGCTCGACCGCCTGTACGAAGCCGAGAAATTGCGCGATACTTCCGCGAATCCGCAGCTCCTGCTGGAGTCTTTGCTGGTACCGCTCGCGCCGCTGCGCGCGGCCTGAAGTAACGAGGGAGGGGACGACATGGCCAATGCGCCGGGCATGCAGCAGGGCCTGCTCAAGTTCGAGATTCCGGACAAGAACGCGCTTTACATGGCATACATGCCGTTCGTAAAAAACGGCGGCCTTTTCATTCCCACCAACAAGCCATATCGCCTCGGCGCCGAAGTGTTCGTACTCGTGCAACTAACCGAAGAAGGCGAACGCCTGCCGGTGGCCGGCCGGGTCATCTGGGTCACGCCGGTCGGCGCGCAGGGCAAGCGCCAGGCAGGCATCGGTGTGCAATTCAGCGGCCAGGACGGCGGCGG
This sequence comes from Gammaproteobacteria bacterium, assembly GCA_035700455.1. GTDB lineage: Bacteria > Pseudomonadota > Gammaproteobacteria > Natronospirales > DASSBR01 > DASSBR01. The sequence continues at coordinate 2,048 of DASSOO010000159.1, read as the reverse complement.
AACTCAGAAGAAGATCGAGACGATCCTTGCCGGGATGCTCGGCTCCGAGGAAGCGACGCTGACGATGTGAGGGAGCGGGGTTCGGGATTCGGGATTCGGGATTCGGGATTCGGGATTCGGGATTCGGGATTCGGGATTCGGGGAAGGATAGCTGGCCGCAAGCGGGTACGGGCCACTTTCAGTATTTGATTGGCCACAAGATTGCGCACATGGTCCGCCACCCTCGCGACTGGCCATGAGGCAGCTATCGTGTAGCCTCCCTAACCGCTCAATTTACCAGAAATTTCTTTAGGCCTGATCGGCGTGGGGCGCCGGTCATGGCCCACATGCACGTAGGTGATGCGGGCGGTAGCGACCTTTACATTGTGTTCGATTTCGCCGTCACTGCGGCTTGAAAAAACCGTCACGTCAACCGCAAGCGATGTGTTGCCGACACGATCGACTTCGGCATAGAAGCTCACCACGTCGCCGACGTACACGGGCTTCAGGAACTGGAATTCGTTGACGGCGACGGTGACCACGCGACCGCCAGCGCGGCGGAATGCGGGAATCGCCGCGGCCATGTCGGCATGCGCCATCAGCCAGCCGCCGAAGATATCGCCGAGGCTGTTGGTGTCCTTTGGCATCGCCAGCGTGCGGACCATCGCCTCCTGGCCCGCCGGCGGAGCGTCATAATGCATTCGGTTTCCCCCTTCAGAAGAGAATGCCGCTGTTCCAGCCAGCGTCCGGCTTGAAGCGATCGCCGTAGCGGCTTTGCAGAGCTTGCAGGCGCTCGAGTAATTGCTTTGGTCCTGCGTTACGGATGTACTGGATCGGGCCGCCGCGGAAGGGTGCGAAGCCGGCGCCGAAGATCACGCCGGCGTCGAGCAGGTCGGCGTCGGCGACGATGCCTTCGCGCAGGCACGCGACCGCTTCGTTCAGCATCGGCATGATCAGCCGGTCGGTCAGGTCATCCGTCGCCTGCTTCGCCTTGTCGGCTTCCTTCACCGGCTTGCCGTCGTGGTAGCGGTAAAAGCCCTGGCCGCTCTTGCGACCGAGCTGCTTCGCCTTGACCTTGTCTTCAAGCTGCCTTGGCACTGGTTTGCCGTAGGCCTGTGCAAGAATCTTGCCGACCGACAGGCAGATATCGAGGCCGACGGTGTCGGCCAGCTCGACCGGGCCCATCGGCATGCCGAAACGCGTCGCGGCCTTGTCGATGGCTTCCGGCGGAATGCCTTCGCCGGCAGCTTCAAGCGCTTCCATCAGGTACGGCATCAGGATGCGGTTGACGAGAAAGCCGGGCGAACTTTTCACCGGCACCGGCAGCTTGTCGATCCGGCGCGCGAACGCAAGCGCGCGGTCGGTGGCGGATTGTGCAGTCGTTTCGGTGTGAATGACCTCGATCAGCGGCATTTTCGCGACGGGATTGAAAAAGTGCAGCCCGGCGAAGCGGTTGGTGTTGGCGAGCGCCTGTTCCAGCGTTTCGAGACGAATGCTCGACGTGTTGGTCGCGAGCAGCGCGTCGGGCTGCATCTTCGGCTCGATGTTGCGATACAGAGATTCCTTGGCGTCGGCATCTTCGATGATCGCCTCGACGACGACGTCGGCGGACGCGATGCCCTCGCCGTTGAGATCCGAGCGCAGCCGCGCACGCGTCTGCTCGGCTTTCTTCTGGTCCGGAATCTTCTTTTCGTAAAACTTCTTCGCACGCTCGAGTGCCGGATCGATGAAACGCTGCTCGCGATCCTGCAGCGTCACTTCGAGACCCTTGTACGCGCACCAGGCGGCGATATCACCGCCCATCGTGCCGGCGCCGATGACGTGCACGTGCCTGAAATCCGCCGCGGCTTTCTTGCCGAGCCCTTTGAGCCGATCCTGCAGCAAAAATACGCGCACCAGGTTACGCGCGGTTTCGCCGACCATCAGCCTGGCAATCGAGTGCGCCTCGGCGATGTAGGCCTGCTCGGAAGTGCCCGCATGGTGTTGCCACAAGTCGATGATCGCGTACGGCGCCGGGTAATGTTCGGCGCGCACCTTGCGCGCGACGCGCTTGCGCAGCGTGGACGCGA
>DASSOO010000158.1:0-5437 GCA_035700455.1 Gammaproteobacteria bacterium | reverse complement strand
CTGTTGTTATCGATAACCACGACCTCGACGGCGGCCGCGTCATCAACGACGCTTCCTGCGATGCTCGCGAGCGCACCTTCCAGCATCGCGGCCCGGTTATAAGAAGAAATGGTGACAGAGATCAGCGGAGCTTCGCGTTCCATGCGGTTTAGCCCGTATCTGCTTCTTGATCGAACTATATCGCCGCGCTGTGACGAATACCCAGAACCGTTTCCCAATCTCGATAACTGGAGCACCCGGGAAAACCCGCATCAGCTGCCGCCTGCCGTCGCAACCTGTGCCTGCGGAGACCTGGGCACGTAACGTGCCGCGAGCGCCTTGAGATGCTCGATCAGCGCCGGATTGCCGGTAACGAACCTGGCTCGACCGGCATGCAGCGCCTCGATATCCGCAGCGGCGCTCGCAGCCGTCAAGCGCCGGCCGAACGGCTGTGGCAAAACGGCGGCATCCGCGCAATGGCTGCCGAGCATCCGTGACAGCATGATATCGCCGAGCCGGCTGCGATAATGTGCGGGCTCCCAGAACCACTGCAGTACTGTCTTCGTGTCGCCCATCCTTGGCGGCATTACGGTTGAATAGCCGTCGTATCCCGAAAAGTCGTAGAGTTCGACGCCATTCCGGCTCGCGATCGTCGCCAGCATGCGCTTCCATTGCTCGAAGACATCGCCATAGCCGCTCTGATAGATCGCTTCCAGATACTCGGCATGATACGGGCCGATGAACAGCACCAGCTTCACGCCCGACCGCTTGGTCATATCGACCAAATGTCGGAGCATTTCGAAACGCTCCGACCATTGGCTGTCGCCGTCGTAAAGTGCATACGTATGCGCTCCGAGATGCTGAAAAATGTTCCGGAGCTCCTGCTGGAACAGTACCGCCTGCCCTTCATGATGAATAACATTCATGTAATAGGCTTTCGACGGATTGAAACCGCGATCCGTGCGGGTAGTAAATTCTTTGCGTCCCTGCAAGGCCACCGTTCGTATTGAATCCCAAAGAGCATCCAGCGAAAAAAGCGCCTCGAGATGGTCCCGCGCGTACTGCAATCGATAATGCGGATTCGCAGTGCCGTCGACGGTCGTCGCCAGCCGGTTCTCGAAGCTCTCGTGCGGCGGCGGCCACGGCTGGCGCCTGAGGTGCCGGCCGTCGAGCAGGAAGTCGAAGAAATAGATGCCGTAGAGAACCAGCTTATCGGAACCGTCGGCAATCGAATCCTCGATCAGGCGCGTCTGCATATACAGCGAACTGCCGGGTACCGCGAGATTGAACACGCGGTAGTTATAGCGCGCAAAACAGATGTTCCGCGGATTGAGTCCCATCTCCGCGCGCGAATTTCCCGCCAGGATGACTTCAGGACGATAGCGGTGCATCGCGTATGGAATCGACAGCCTGATCTTGCGGCCATTCGCGGGTTTGGTCGCATTCAAATGCGCGATTCGCGGCGTGCCGAACAGGCTGTAAGGGTCGACGAGATAATTGAAACCTCCCACGACAGCCGCAATTACAACCAACAACCCAAACCACAAAGCGATAAATTTCGTCGCGCTCATGTCAGAACTGGAAGTAGAGAAATTCGGAAACGTGCGACAGCGATAACAACCCCGCGGCCGAGATGGCAGCCGTAACCACGGCCCAGCGACGGCTGTAAGCCCATCTGAGGCGACCGAAAAGCGCATCGCTCAGCAGAACCGCGTCGCGCGGCTTGCTCTTGTAAGTGTCGAGAGCCGGATGATGACGTGCCATAATTTCCTGCGTATTCGGCATCACCATCGCGATCGCGAACAGAAATCCGACCCAGAGCCAGGTCAGAATAAAGTCCGACCCGCCGCTCACTGCACCGTCGGCAAGCGAGCTGCGGACACCCAGTACATGCAGCCATCCGCCGACAGGCCCAAGACGCGTCATCAGCGCATTCGGAATTGCGATACCGTTAAAACCGAACATACCCTCGAGCATCGCGATGGAAGCCGGCAGGCTCTCGGCTCGAAAGAACACCCAGCCGATAACGACCGCCACGAACGTTATAAGCCACGAAAGTGCCTTGGTCAGCGGCTCGAACCGCCTGCTTTCGTAACCGAGTTGCGTGTAGATGAACCGCCACCCATGGTTGATGATCAGGTAAACGCCATGCAGCCCGCCCCACAGCATGAAAGTCCAGCCGGCACCATGCCAGAGGCCGCCCAGCAGCATGGTGATAAACAGGTTCAGATAACGGCGCAGCTTGCCCTTGCGATTGCCGCCAAGCGGTATATACAGATAGTCGCGCAGAAAGCGCGACAGGGTGATGTGCCAGCGGCGCCAGAATTCGGTGATGCTGGTCGATTTATATGGCGAATTGAAATTGAGCGGCAGGTGAATGCCGAACAATCGTGCCGCGCCGATCGCCATGTCGGAATAACCGGAAAAGTCGAAGTAAAGCTGCATGGTGTAGGCAAGTGCGCCACCCCAGGCGGTAAACAGCGTCAGATGTCCGCCGTGTGCCGCCGCAGTGAATACCGGCGCCGCATAGACGGCGATCCCGTCGGCGAGCACGGCCTTCTTGATCAGGCCGATAGCGAAGATCGCAATACCGACAGCGAGATCGTCCTTCGACGACACCAGCGCATCGCGCCGCCTGAACTGTGGCATCAACTCTGCATGATGGACGATCGGCCCCGCAATCAGGTGCGGGAAGAACGTCACGAACAATGCATAGTGCGAGAACCTGCCCTCGCCTGCGATGCCTTTGCGGGCGTCGACCAGGTAGGCGATCTGGTTAAACGTAAAGAATGAAATTGCGAGTGGCAGCACAATCTTGACCAGAAAGATATCCGTGCCAAATATCGAATTGACATTGCGAATAAAAAAATCGGTGTACTTGTAATATCCCAACAAGGCGAGATTGACGAATATACCCAGGCCCAGCGCGCTGCTGGCGGCCTTCTGACGCCCGGTATTGCCCAGGCGAAACAGATAGCGGCCGAGCACGAAGTTGAACGCGATCGAACCCATCAGCAGCACGAGGTACGCCGGATCCCACCAGGCGTAGAAAAACAGCGACGCCAGAAACAGCCACAGAATTGCCGCTTCGCGGCCGATGAGCTTTCCGATAGTGAAGAAGCCGGCCAGACTGACCGGAAGAAACACGAGGATGAACTCGTAGGAATTAAACAGCATCGCGGCGCTCCCTCACCGATAAGCCGATCAGTCCTCGTTTGGCTGCGAATCCCTCGGGACGATGTCCCAGTTGGGGTAGGAAGAGTAATCCGGCTTCGTGGGCCGGCTCATGAACAGCTTCCAGGCCTTGTCCGCACCGGGAATGCCGGCATCGACCGCGGAGGCCAGCGCCGGCTGCATTACCGCCGGATAACCTTGCGGACTCCACGGATACCCGTACATGTCGCCCGGCTTGAAATTCCGGCCCAGCACCGATGCCATCGCGGCACTGCCGCACTCGGCGTCGCGCGCCTTGTCCGGTACCGATGCATCGTAGGCTTGCGCGAAAGTTTTGTAGAGCGGTGTGTGCCGGCTGTCGCGAATGTTGAGCGAGTAGATGGAACCGTATACGTAGCAATAGCCGGGCGCCAGCATGCGGTTGACCGCAAACTGCGCCTGCCAGCGCCACATCGGCTCCGCCTTCTCGTAGCCGAGTTGTGCAATGTAGCCGATCGTCCACGCAAAGTAGTCGTTTTGCCACGGTGCGATCCCGCGGCCGTGGTTGTAGACGATAATATGCAGCACCGCGTGGAACGGATTGGCGTCGGGATTATCCGCATACTGGCGACTGTAGTATTCGAGATTGTTATCGAGCTGCGCCGTCCAGTAACCTTTCATCGGATCATCGTCCGGCGTAATGTAAGCAGTCTGCGCAAGCGCACGCATCGCCCATGCCTGACCGCGTACCGGCAGCCAGTGCAGCAGACCTTTCGAATAATCGCGGTACCCGGGCGACGTCATCAAGCTGTTGTACGCAGCCCAGAATTGGAGTTCTTCAAGGTAGTAGTAGTCGCCGGTGAGCAGATACGGCACGAACGTCAGCGACGGTTCGTGCGCAGTATTCGGCCTGAGATCGCTGCGCGGAATCCCCGGCGGCCGTTTCGCGATCTTTGGAATCGAATAGTCATGCTGACCTTTGAGCATATAGTGGGCACTGGCGCGTGGGTGATTGTCCAGCGACAGCGGCCGGCCCGTCTTCCTGTCGCGATAGTGAATCGGCCAACTGCCACTGAGGTCCGCATTAGCTTTAGTGACCGCCCAGGCGCGCGGATCCATGCTCGTCAGGAACATCGCCGTCCAGCGCGGCAGCGGACCGATGTCGCCGCGGCCGCCTGCCGCCGGCATTCCCTTGTGCACCAGCCCGACACCGCCGGGGTCCGTATCGCTCGCCGCAAGCCGTGCCGCCATGTGTGCGAGTTGGGTCTGTGAAACTTGCAACTCCGGAGCATAATTCGGGATGGTATCCGTCGCCTTCAGATAGGCACTGTCGAACCTGACGAAGGTGTCGGGTGTGCCACCGAACCAGTAAACCTTGCGCCAGCGTGTCTGCGCGTACTGGACGATGCGGTCGTTCGCGTAAACCTGTTTGCCGCCGATGTAAAGCGCCGCGGCGTATGCCATCGCGTGCGGCGCGGGCACGTAGGTCCAGTCGTTCTCGACAACGAACGCAACGCGAACTTCGCCGCTGCGATAACAGCGGATTGCAAACTGCGCCGCGAGATAAGGGTCCGCCTTGCCGTGCGCGTCCACCAGCGGCCCGCGCACAATCCATTCGCTGACAATCGGGCCGTGCAGCCACTGCCGGGTACTGCCTTGCTTGAGCAGCGTGCGTGCCGATGCGGAATAGGTTTTGCCGTCGAGGGTAATTTTGACAGCGGCGTCGAAATCCTGCGGCAGATCGTCAAGCGTCACCGACTTTCGTGTGCTTGCGTGCGGTCGTACGGGTGCGAGCACAATGGTGTCGCTGTCGCCGGCACCGAGCTTCGGCAGTACGACGGTGACAATCGCGTGCCGCAGCGTGGCATCCGGGTTGGTTGCCTTGGCATCCACCTGGGTAGGCAGCGCAATACCGTTGCTTAAGCGCGCCGCCAATGTCTCGCCTACCGGCACCGCGCCGCGCACGAACGGCAGCGCGAACGTCACCGGTAGATTCGCTTGTGCATCCGCCTCATTAACGATCGAGACCGCTGTGATATCACCTTTGCCGGCGGCCGCCGCAAAACTGTCGCCGGCGGGCGCGGTCGTGCACCCGATCAGGAGGAAACAAGCTGCCAAGCCACCGCAGAGGATTGTTTTTTTGCACATAAGCGCTCCCCTTACCTGTACGCCGGCGTAAGCCGCCGGCTTTTTCAGACAACATCGGCATGCATCGCCACGTATTCGTCACACTGCGACCCGAACAGGCCGGAACCGTGCCTGCGAATTCGGGTAACGAATTCGCGCACGATGCGGAAGTCCTGCG
>DASSOO010000157.1:0-5094 GCA_035700455.1 Gammaproteobacteria bacterium | reverse complement strand
CACTTAGTCCTAGGCACTCAGTCCGAGGCACTTCTCATTTCCCGGCCACATTGCCCCAAAGGTACTTGTGCAACTGAATCTGAAACCGCACCGGCAGGCGATCGGCCAGAATCCAGTCGGCCAGCTCTGCAGCATCCTGTTCGCCATGGCTCGGCGAAAACAGCACTTCGCAGCGTTCGTGCAGACGCTCGCGCATCACGAATTCGCGCGACCACTCATAGTCCGCCCGCGAGCACACGACGAACTTGAGTTGATCGACCGCCCGCAGCGCGGCGAGATTTTCGGGCAGGTTCTTCGCCGCTTCGCCGGAGCCCGGCGTCTTCCAATCGACAACGCGGATCACACGCGTGTCGAGTTCGGCGACCGGCAGGGCGCCGCTGGTCTCGATTGATACTTCATAGCCTGCATCGCAAAGCGATGTCAGCAGGCCATGACAGTTCTTTTGCGCCAACGGCTCGCCGCCGGTGACGGTCACGAACCGCGGCCGGTACTTTGCCGTTTCGTCGAGAATCTCCGCAAACGACATCCAGGTACCGCCATGGAAGGCATAGGCGGTGTCGCAATAAGTGCACCGAAGAGGACAGCCAGTGAGGCGAATAAACACCGTGGGCCAGCCGACGCTGCGCGCCTCGCCCTGTAACGAATAGAAGATTTCTGTGATGCGCAGGCGCTCACCGACCGGCAGCGCGTCGCGTCGCGATACGGCGGCGCTCAATGTCCCCGGTTTTTCATCTGCTTGAGCCGGTCGCGAGCGAGCCGTGCCTCGGTGCTCTGCGGATAACTCTGCACGACCTTTTCGAGCGCCTGGCGCGCGTCGTTCCATTGCGAAAGCTCATCGTAACTGTAACCCATCTTCAGCAGCGCGCCCGGCACTTTCTGCGACTGCGGAAAGTCGTTGACGACCTTCTGGAAGGCGTCGATCGCACTCTTGAAATCGCGCGACACGTAACGCGTTTCGCCAAGCCAATAGTAGGCATTGTCGGTCAGCGGCCCACTCGGGTACTTAGCGAGAAAATCGCCAAAAGCCTTCTCGGCCTGGTCGTAGTTGCCTTGCTGCAGCAAGTTGAACGCGTGATCGTAGGTCTCGCGCGCCGATTGCTGCGCGGACCCGGGCGGAGCCTGCCCGCCCGCCGCGCTACTTGTACCGCCCGGGGTCACACCGGGAGTGGCGGTTTCGAGCGCACGCAAGCGACGATCGAGATCCTGATACAGGTTTCGTTCGCGCGAATTCGACTCGTCGATCTCGTGTGCCAGTTCCTGCACCTGGCCGCGCAGGTCGCGAACCTGCGACTCGATGCTGTCGAGGCGCTGCGACAGGCCGGCCAGACTCTGGTTGTTGAGAATCCGGTCGAGCCGATCGACGCGCTGCGATATCCGGTCGAGCTTGATCGCGTATGGATCGTTTGGCTGCACGCCGGTGGCGCAGCCGCCGAGCAATACAGCGGCTGCGCACGCGGCGGCAAAAGCAACTGCCCGCATCATTGCAGGTAAACGATCACCACCCGCCGGTTCTTCGCCCAGGCAGCCTCGTTATGCCCCGGATCGGCAGGATCTTCTTCGCCGTAACTCACGGTTTCCATCTGGTTGTCGGCCACGCCCTGCAGCATCAGGAAACGCTTGACCGACTGCGCACGCCGATCGCCGAGTGCGATGTTATACGCCTTGGTGCCGCGCTCGTCGGTATAGCCTTCGAGGCGCACGTGGACATCCGGGTGCGCAACCAGGTAGTTCGATGTCTGCGTCAGCAGGTCGGTGTACTGCGGCTTGATGTCGCTCTGGTCGAAGTCGAAATAGACGACGTTTTGTGCCGGCCGGGTTTCGGTCGCCGCCGGCTGGTTCTGCGTCAGCGGCTGGCCCTCGCCCATGGCGCCCTGGTTCATGCCGCTGGTCTGCGACTCGTTGCCGGCAGCCGCGCCACCGGGCGCCGGCTGCACCGCGCTCTGCCCGCCGCAGCCGGCCAGCACCAGCCCCAGCGTCAGCACGCAAAATCCTGCCCCGATCGATTTCACTGAAATCGGCTTCATCTAGATTGCTCCTGTGATGCCCCTGAAAGTCCGCGATCCGTCAGCGCCCGTCCGAGAGGTACGGCGACCACGCCGGGTCGCTGATCTCGCCCTCTTCCGAGGTTAACTGCTGGTGTACGTTGCCGTCCACCGACACCGCCGCCAATTCGTTTTTGCCGTTAAAAACGCCTGCGTAAATTATCATACTACCGTTCGGGGCAAAGCTGGGCGACTTGTCCAGTTCGCCGTCGGTCAGCACCCTGAGCACGCCGGTCGTGATATTCATGACCGCGATATGTAAATCGCCATGCTCGCGGTGGACCATCGCGATGGTTTTGCCGTCCGGCGCCACCTGCGCCCGGGCATTGTAACTGCCGTCGTAGGTGAGGCGCCGCGCGCCGCCGCCATCCACCGGCTGCTCGTATACCTGTGCGCTGCCGCCGCGATCCGAGGTAAACAACAGATTGTTCCCATCCGGCGTCCACGCGGGTTCGGTTTCGATCGACGACTGGTGCGTCAGCTGCCGCAGCTTGCCCGTCCGCAGATCGTAGATGTAAATATCCGGATTGCCGGGGCTCGACGACAGCACCAATGCAAGCCGGTTACCATCCGGCGAAAACGCCGGCGCACTGTTCAGGCCGGGCCTCTCGGTCACACGCACCCGCTGCCCCGTCGCGAGCGTCTGGATGTAAATGCCCGGGTGATGATTGATAAACGCCGAATAAGCGATTCGCGAACCGTCCGGCGACCACGTCGGCGAAAGGATCGGTTCGTTCGACACCGCCACCGTATGCGGATTAAAACCATCGGCGTCGGCGATCACCAGCGAATAGCGCAACCGTCCGCCGACCTTCTGCGACTCGACGAACGCAATCTGCGTTCCGAACGCACCGCGCTGGCCGGTCAACTGCCGATAGATCATGTTGCTGATGCGGTGTGCCGCGGCGCGCAGCGCCCCCGCCTTCACCGGCAACCGGTAACCGAGCAATTGGCGGTTGGTATAGACGTCGAACAACTGGAATTCGGTCGTGTAGCCGCTGCCGGCCGGCTGAATGCGGCCGATGACGACATCATCAACGCCGACCGCGCGCCAGTTGCCGAAATTGATGTTCGCGGCCTCGGTCGGCTTCTCCAGCATGTCGCTGCGTGGAAACGCCTTGAAGCGGCCGCTGCGGGCGAGGTCGCCGGACACCACTTGCGCCACGTCGGTCGGCAGTGCCTGCGGTCCTGCCCAGCCGAACGGCACAATCGCGATCGGCAGCGCGCCCTGTGCACCCTTCGTAATCGTTATCTGAATGGCCGCCTGCGCGGCGCCCGCCATCGCGAGCAATGCCAGTACCGCAGTCAGCGCGAAGATTCTTGCTGCTTTCATTGCGCGTTCCCGTTTACATCTTCGTGCGTAAAGGTAAATTCGAGTTGCCGGTCGAACAAGCTCGGATCGGACGGCTGCGGCAGCGGCGATGCCTTGTAGACGGCGCTTATGATCGACTGCTTGACGGCGTCATCCGCATTGCAGGACTTGACGACCGCGTTGACCACGTCGCCCCCCGGCACCTGGGTCACATCGACGACGCAATTAAGATCCTGCGGTACTGACGGTGGCACCAACCAGTTCTGCACCACCTGCTGCTTGATCGCGGCGACATAGCTGCCGAGTGCACGTGAACGTTCACGCGCCGCCTTGGCGGCTGCAGCCGCTTCCTCACGCTGCTTCCGCTCAGCCGCCAATTCGCGCTGCAGATCCGCCTTGCGCGCAGCCTCAGCCTTGGCCGCGGCTTCCGCGGCCGCCTTGCGCTTGCGCTCCGCTTCCTCCGCCGCCGCCTTCTTGCGTGCGGCCTCGGCCTTGGCAGCCGCAATCTGCTTTTCCTGCGCTTCGCGTTCCGCCCTGAGCTTGGCGAGACGCTGTTCTTCGGCCTTGGCCGCCTGCCGGCGCTTGGCCGCAGCCGCGTCCGCCGCTTTCTGCGCTGCCGCCTGCTGCGCCTGCAGCTTCGCGAGCCTGGCCTGCTCCGCCTCGCGCGCCTTGCGCGCTGCCTCGATCGCTTCCCGGCGTTTGCGCTCGGCGGCTTCCTGTGCGGCCTTTTTGCGCGCGTCGGCCGCCTTAAGCTTTTCGAGTTCCTCGTTGATCAGCTTCTGGCTGACGACAGTCGCCTGCACCGGCTGCGTGTCGGTGCCGGTGCCGGGCGCCTTGTTGATCGTGTGCACGCCGAAGCTCACGCCCAGCAGCAACACGACCAGCACCGCCCCGTGCAACAGCACCGAATACAGCCATGGCCGCGCGTCGGACTTGACGCTGTTTGCCGACTTCGCCACGGCTACGGGGTCCGCTTGACGAGCGGGCTCTTCGGCGGCTCGGTGATGAGGCCGACGCTCGGCGCGCCGGCAGCCTGCAACAACGTCATTGCCCGCACGACCTGCCCGTAATTCGCGTCGGTGTCGCCCTTTACCATCACCGGTGTGCCGGGTTCATGCTTCAGCACCGCCGCGACACGGGCGACGACAATCTTCGCCTCGACCGGCTCCTTCTGATTTTCGCCGACGTTCAGGTACATATTGCCTTTCGCGTCGACCGTCAGCACCACGGGCGTGCGATTCTTTACGTCTTCATTGGTGAGGGGCTTCGCCGCCTGCTGCGGCAAATTGACCTTGACGCCTTCCGTCAGCAACGGCGTCGTCACCATGAAGATCACCAGCAGCACCAGCATGACGTCGATGTACGGGACAACATTGATGTCGCCCATCAACTTGCGGCGTGTTCGCTTGCCGTCCATCAGGAATCCTATGCCACCACGCTGCTCGTACCGCTCCGCGCCGGCACGTGCCGCTGCAGGATCGACGAGAATTCGTCGAGAAAGGTATCGAAACGCGTCTCGAGACGCTCGACCTGGTTGGAATAGCGGTTGTATGCGACGACCGCCGGAATCGCGGCAAACAGACCCATCGCAGTGGCAATCAGCGCTTCGGAAATGCCGGGCGCGACCATTGAGATTGTCGCGTTATGGACATTGCCGAGCGCCTGGAACGCGGTCATGATGCCCCACACGGTGCCGAACAGGCCGACGTAGGTGCTGATCGAACCAACGTTGGCGAGGTA
>DASSOO010000156.1:0-8256 GCA_035700455.1 Gammaproteobacteria bacterium | reverse complement strand
TAGCCCTTCTGGATCACGGTCAGCACCGTGTCCGGGGCCGCCTCGTCGGACGGCTGCGTCGCCATCGCCTCGTGGAATTCCGGGTTGAAGGTCTCGCCGCCGGGATCGACCTCGGTAACGCCGTGTTTCGCCAACACGTCGGCAAGCAGCTTGAGCGTCATTTCGACCCCCTCGCGGAGGCCGGCGGCCGCCTCGTCGCCGGCTGCGCCGAGACCCATTTCCAGGCTGTCCTTGACCGGCAGCAACTCGACGACGAATTTCTCGAGCGCGTACTTGTAGGCTTGCTCCAGGTCGCGCTGGGCGCGCTTGCGCACGTTGTCGAGCTCGGCGGCGAGGCGCAGATAGTTGTTCCAGTTCTCTTCCGCCTTGCGCTCGGCCTCGGCCAGCGCCTCGTCGAGGCCCGCGCCCGCCGGCACGGCGGTCTCCACAGGCTGCGTATCCGCGCCGTTACCGTGTTCTTCTGCCATCAGAAAACGTCTCCGTCAGGAATCTTCGCCAAAACCAGTCCCGACCCGCCGCGCGGGCCGCGAATATGCGTTTAATGGGGCTTTACTTGCGCGACTTCAAGGCGGCACCGAGCAGCTTGGCGGTGATGTCGACGATCGGGATCACCCGGTCGTAGGCCATTCGCGTGGGGCCGATGACGCCGAGCACGCCGACGATGCGATCGTCGACGCTGTAGGGTGCGGTGACGACGCTCAGGTCGTCGAGAACGCTGTAGCCGGATTCTTCGCCGATAAAAATCTGCACGCCCTCGGCGGAAATGCACTGGTCGAGCAGATGCAGGATGTCGCGCTTTTCGTTGAACGCCTCGAACAGCCGCCGCAGGCGCTCCACTTCAGACAGCTCGGCGAAGTTCATCAGGTTGGTTTCGCCGGCCATCACGTAGCCGTCCTGGCCCGCGCTCGTAAAGACCTGCTCCGCCATGTTGATCGCCGTCAGCATCATCTCGTTCAGCGATGCGCGTGTCTCGCGCAGCTCGTTGAGCAGCCGGTCGCGGACCTCGGTCAGGCTCAGGCCGGCGAACTGATCGTTGAGGTAATTCGCGGTCTGGCGCAGGAAATCGGCGCTGTAGCTGCGATCGAGGTACAAGATGCGGTTCTGCACCTCGCGCTGGTTCAGCACCAGGATCGTCAGTACGCGGTTTTCCGACAGCGGCAGGAACTCGATCTGGCGCCACGACAGGTTCTCGTGGCGCGGCAGCGTGACGATGCCGGTCATACGGGTGATGCCGGAAAGCAGGTTGGAAGTACTGGTCAACAACACCTGCGGGCTGTCGTCGTCCGCGAGCAGCCTGTCGCGCAGTTGCGTGATTTCCTCATCGGACGGCGGGTGCACTTCGAGCAGCGTGTCGACGAAGAAGCGGTAGCCTTTGACTGTCGGCACGCGGCCGGCCGAGGTGTGCGGCGAACTGACAAAGCCCATCTCCTCGAGATCGGCCATGACATTGCGCACCGTTGCCGGACTGATGTCCATGCCGGACTCGCGCGACAGCATCCGCGACCCGACAGGCTGTCCATCGCGGATGTAGCGTTCGACCAGCGCGCGCAGCAGGTGTTGGGCGCGTTCGCTGGGAGCGTTGTCGATGGAAGCGGCCGCCATGGAGATAAATTGGCACTCGCAAGCCGGGAGTGCCAGCAAAGTAGCAATCGGCCGGATTGGCTGTCAAGTTAAATCGCGGAAGTGCTTGAGAATTGGCGCTGCCGCGGCGGCATGCTAACGTGCAGACCTCGATTACGGGCTCAACAATGCAATTCAAGACCATCGGCCTGCTCGGCCGCGATGCCGACAACAAAGTTGCCGCGATGCTCGCGGAGTTGGGTGCGCGCCTGCGCGCACTCGGCCTCGACGTGCTCCCGGCGCCGGAAGCGACGCCGCTCTCGGTGCGCACGGAAGCGGACCGCATCGAGACAGAACTGGCACGCGCACGGCCGGATCTGGTCATCGTCGTCGGCGGCGACGGCACCATGCTCGCCGCCGCGCACCTGCTTGCGCCCCACGACATCCCGCTGCTCGGCGTCAACGTCGGCCGGCTCGGCTTTCTCGCCGACATTGCGCTCGACGCGATGCACGAGGAAATTGCCGCGGTGCTCGCCGGCCGCTTTACGGAAGAACGCCGCTTCATGCTGCACGGCGCCATCGAAGGTAGCGGCGAAGGTAATGCCCGCGGCGATGGCAATGCCCGCTACGCAGGCATCGCGCTCAACGACGTGGTGGTGCAGAAGGCCGAAAGCGGCCGCATGATCGAATTCGAGACCCGCGTCGACGGCAGCTTCGTCGGCACGCACCGCGCCGACGGCGTCATCATCGCCACGCCGACCGGCTCAACCGCCTACGCGCTGTCCGGCGGCGGCCCGATTCTGCACCCGGCGCTCGACGCGATGGTGATCGTGCCGATCTGCCCGCACACGTTGAGCGACCGGCCGATCGTCGTCCAGGGCGGTAGCACCGTAGAGGTCGTGCTGACGCACGGCTACAGCGAACCGGCCGGCCAGGTAAGCTGGGACAGCCAGCAATGGCAGGCGCTGGATCGCGGCGAGCGCGTCGTCATCCGCCGCGATGTGCATGCGGTGCGGCTGCTGCACCCGCTCGACCACGATTACTACACGACGCTGCGCACCAAGCTCCGCTGGGGCCACGGCCGCGAGGAAAGCGGCGAACGCTGAACGCCCGGATAATGAGCCTCAGTCGTCCTCGTCCGCCGGCATGAGCTTGGCCGCTTCTTTCTGCATGGCGGCCTGCATTTTCTTGATGTCTTCCTGGTGCTGCTTGACGAAGTCGACGTTGTGACGGTCGTACACTTTGTTATCGAGCGATCCCTTCATCTTTTCGTAAGCGGCGCCGAACGCGCCACCCATGTACGCATCCTGAATCTTCACGTACTCCGCCGGAGTCAGGTGCGCCTTTTCGATGGCCTGCCTGAATGGCGTCTTGCTGAAGTGAGCGACGTCTTCATCGAACGTCCAGTCGGCATCCACCGAGAGGCCGTCGGCAAGCTTGGGGTCTTTGCTCGCGGCAGTGGCCATGACCATGTTCAGCATGGCTTCGAAGTAGGCGTGCATTTTCTGCATGGTGAGCGGGTAATGAACCGCCTGCTCGCCGGCCTTGTCCGCGGCCTGCGCCGTACAAGCGAATGCCAGCAATACCAGGCCGAGGCCGACGCCGCGCGCGGCATGGATAATCGGTTTCATTGCGATCCCCCTTTCCTGATTGAGATGAACCGAGCATAGGCCACGCCCGCGGCGGCGGCAAGGGTTTTTCGTATAATCGGCGGCAGGGAGGCGCGACACCGGGACCATGCTGAGTTACATCCATATCCGCGATTTTGCGATCGTCGACGAACTGGAGTTCGCGCTTGCCGCCGGCTTGACCGCGCTCACCGGCGAAACCGGCGCCGGCAAGTCGATCCTCGTCGACGCGCTCGGCTTCGTACTCGGCGATCGTGCCGACACCGCTGTCATCCGCCACGGCGCGGCACAGGCTGAAGTGGTTGCCGAGTTCTCGCTCGACGATGCACCCGCGACCGCCGCGTGGCTGGCGGAGCAGGATCTTGCCGCTGAAGACCAGTGCCTGCTGCGCCGCGTGCTCGGCGCGGAAGGCCGCTCACGCGGCTACGTCAACGGCCGGCCGGTGCCGATGCAGACGCTGAAGGCGCTCGGCGAACAACTCGTCGATATTCACGGGCAGCACGAGCATCAATCGCTGACACGCGCACCGGTGCAAATGCAGTTGCTCGATGGCTTCGGCCGTTGCGAAGCATTGCGGGGTAAAGTCGGCGGCCTCTATCGCGACTGGAAAACCGCCGCCGAACGATTGGCGGCGCTGGCAAGCGCCGACGACGATCGCACCGCGCGCATCGATCTGCTGCGCTACCAGGTACGCGAACTGGAAGCACTTGCGCTCGCACCGGGTGAAGTCGAAGCGCTCGACGGCGAGCACCGCCAGCTCGCGCACGCCGAGCGGCTGATCGCCGGATGCCAGAATGCACTCGCCGCGCTGTACGAGAACGACGACGGCTCGGCCTACCAGTTGCTGACCGCGGCCGAACGCGAACTGCGGGAACTCGCGGCGCTCGATGCGCGCCTGACGCCGATTGCCGACACCGCGGCGACCGCCGCTGTGCATGCGGAAGAAGCCGCCGACAGCCTCCGGCATCACCTCGCGGCGCTGGAGGTCGATCCCGGGCGCCTGCAATGGGTCGAAAACCGCATCGGCGGCATTCACGAGCTGGCTCGCAAGCACCGCATAGAACCCGCCGCTCTGCTGGAACGTCTCGCGGTGCTGCAGGCCGAACTCGCGGACCTGGAAGGCAGCGGCGAAACGCTGGACGCTCTGCGCGCGCGCGTCGAGACGCTTGAAGGCGAGTTTCGCGCCGCCGCGCGCGAACTGCATGAGGCACGGGCCGCGGCGGCGAAAAAGCTCGGCACCGAAATCACCGCCGCGATGCAGGAACTCGGCATGCCCGGCGGCCGTTTCGATGTCACGGCCTCATGGCAGGAAGGCGCCCGCTTCAGCCCGCACGGCCTCGATGAGATCGCGTTTCTCGTCAGCGCCAATCCCGGCAGTCCGCCGCGACCGCTGGCGAAGGTGGCCTCGGGCGGCGAGTTGTCGCGAATCGCGCTGGCGATCCAGGTAATCGCCGCGCGCGCCGGCGCGCTGCCGACGCTGGTGTTCGACGAGGTGGATGCCGGCATCGGCGGCCGCGTTGCGGAAATCGTCGGCCGCAAATTGCGTGCGCTCGGCGGCGCGCGACAGGTGCTGTGCGTGACCCACCTGCCGCAGGTCGCCTCGCAGGCGCACCAGCATTTCCAGGTCGGCAAGCGGACGCAAAAAAATACGACCCGCACCACTATCAACGAGTTGAATCACGACGCGCGCATCGAAGAGCTCGCGCGCATGCTCGGCGGCGTCAAAATTACCGAAACCACGCGCAAGCATGCGAGGGAGATGCTCGCCGCGGTGTAACCGCGGCGGGGTAAGTGGTACAAGGTTAGTGGTTAGTGGCGCGCACGAAGCCGCTCCCTCTTATCTCTTACCACTAACCACTTACCGCTTACCCAATTCTCTCCGACACTCCGGACAAATCCCGTAAATGTAGAGCGAGTGATCGGTCATTTCGTAACCGGTTTCGGCGGCTATCTGCTGCTGGCGCTGTTCGATCGTCTTGTCGACGAACTCGTCGACCTTGCCGCACTTCACGCAGACGATGTGGTCGTGGTGGGTACCTTCGTTGAGCTCGAAAACCGAGTGACCGCCCTCGAAATGATGGCGCGTCACCAGGCCGGCGGTCTCGAACTGCGTCAGCACACGATAGACAGTCGCAAGCCCGATGTCTTCTCCAGACTCGAGCAGCGCCTTGTACAGATCCTCGGCACTCATGTGGCGCAACTCGTTGCTTTCGAGGATCTGGAGGATCTTGACGCGCGGCAGCGTGACTTTAAGGCCAGCCTTGCGCAGTTCCTGATTTTCCATTGGCTCGCTCGCGGCGTCCGCTGGCCGGACGGAAGGAGTTTGCGGTATTATCGCCGACTTATCCACCCGTACCAACCGGCCCCCTCGATGCCCCGCAAACGCCTGCTGCTACCGCTTGCAATCCTTGCCGGCGCCGCCGTTGTCGGCGGCTGTGCCTACGCGCCGCCGATTCAGCAGGGCAACTACATCGACAGTAAAAACGTCGACCAGATTGAGATCGGAATGAGCGAGCAGCAGGTGGCGTTTGTGCTCGGCACTTCGATGGTTCAGGACCCGTTTCGCCCTGGCCGCTGGGATTACGTCTACTACCTCAACCCGAACGACGGCAGCCCCATCGAGCAGCGCCACGTAATCATCTGGTTTAAAAACGGCAAGGTAACCCGCATCGACAAGAGCGACATGCCGAAACGAGGCAGCCCGAAAGCGGCTGGCGGCGAAGGGTCGAAGTAAAGCAAAACCGCCTTACCGCTTTTTTTTGCCGATAGTTTTGCCAATCGCGGCAAGTTTTCGCCGCACTTCTTTCGGATCCGCCTTGAGCGGCCGGTAGATTTCAACCCGGTCGCCGTCCGCCAGCACGCGACCGTCCGCGACGGGCTTGCCGAATACGCCAAGCCTGCAAGTCTCTGCATCAATGTCCGGCAACCGGCCCTGCGCCGCGGCAGCCAGCACCGCCGTGCGAGCCGTGGCACCCGCCGCCAGTTCCAGTTCGACCAGCCACTGGCGCTCCGGCAGCGCGTAGACCACCTCTACATGCACGCGATCAGGGCTTTCCATACACTGCCGCCGCGCGCTTCGTGAATGAAGCTACCAGCGCGTTGCAGACTTCGTTGAAAATCGGCCCGAACGCGAGGCTCACGAGTGCATTCGCGAACTCGAACTCCATGTTGACCTCGATCTTCGAGCCCGCATCGCCGAGCTGCGTAAAGCGCCAGCGACCTTCGAGATGCCGAAACGGGCCGTTGACCAGCCGGATATCTATGCGGTCGGTCGGATACAGCTTGTTGCGCGTGGTGAACCAGCGACTGACGGCGCCGCGGCCGAAGCGCAGGCTCGCATGCACCTCGTCGTCGAGGCGTTCATCGACGCGGGCATCCTCGCACCACGGCAGGAATTGCGGGTAGTTCTCCAGGTCGTTGACGAGGTCGAACATCTGCGCCGCCGTGTACGGCACCAGCGCCGATTTCTGAATCCGTTGCACCTTTACCTGACCAGCTTGTGAATCACAATGGCGATTATCCCGAGCGGCGCAACGAAGCGAATCGCGAAACGCCACACGCGGTAGCCGACGAGCGAACCTTCGGCGAGTTCGTCGGCACTGGACGATTTCGACATCACCCAGCCGGCAAACAGCGCAATCAGCATTCCGACCAGCGGCAGCAAAATTGCCGTGGTCACGAAATCCAGGTTCTGGAAAATCGTCTGGCCGAACACCTTGACGTCGGCCCATCGGTTAAACGAGAAGACGGTGCCGAAACCGATCACCCAGGCGATCGCGCCGATAATCAGCACCGCCCTTGCCCGCGGGATCGCGTGCCGCTCGACCAGCCACGCGACCGCCGGCTCCAGCAAGCCGATCGATGACGCCCAGGCGGCGCATACCAGCAGGATAAAGAACACCAGCAGGAAAATCGAACCGCCCGGCATCTGCAGAAACGCCGCCGGCAGCGTGCGGAACAGCAAACCCGGACCGAGCGCAGGCTGCATCCCCTGCGCAAACACGACCGGGAAAATCGCCAGTCCGGCGAGTACCGCGACTATGGTGTCGGCAACCGCCACAGCAATCGCGCTGCGGCCGATCGAAATACCCTCGGGCAAATAGGCTCCATAGGCCATCATTACGCCCATCCCGAGGCTTAGCGTGAAGAACGCATTGCCGAGTGCGACCAGTGCCGTGCGCCCGTCCAGCCCGGCATGCGGATGAAACAGAAAATCGACCGCTTCGGCGAAGCCGCCGGTACCGGCCGCATAGCCGACCATCACCAGCAACAGCAGGAACAACAGCGGCATCAGGTAGCCAACGGTGCGCTCGAGTCCTCCCTTGACGCCCTTGGCGACGATCCAGCAGCTCATCGCCATGAATGCCGTGTGCCACAGGACCTGGCGCAGCGGCGCGTTGCGCAACTGGTCGAAAGCGCGCCCCGCCTGCGCCAGTTCGCCGCGGTCGAACAGGTTGATCGCCGCGCGCAGCGTGTAATCGAGCGCCCAGCCGGCAACGACGCTGTAATAAGACAGGATCAGGATGCCGGTGGCGACGCCCGCCCAGCCGACGGCGCGCCACCAGCCGCCGCCGGTTTCTTCTTCCGACAACAGCCGCATGCCGTCGATCGGGTTGCGCCGCCCGCGGCGGCCGAGCAGCACTTCGGCGATCATGATCGGCAGGCCGATTGCAAGAATGCAGCCGAGATACACCCAGACATACGCGCCGCCGCCGTTGATTCCGGCGAGATACGGAAACTTCCAGATGTTGCCAAGCCCGACAGCCGCGCCGGTGGCCGCCAACACGAACGACCGGCGCGACGACCACAGACCCTGCAAAGACGAACGTCGGGACATCGGACCTCGCCAGCTCAAAAAGGCCGCAATTTTGGGCCAAAGTGGCGCAGTGGACAAGCCGCGCGGCTCGCCGGGTCCGTATAATGCGCCGATGAATGCGAAGAAAAGCCAGTCCGGCGCCGGTTCCAGCACCATCGCGCTCAACAAAAAAGCCCGCCACGAGTATTTCATCGAAGAACGGCTCGAGGCGGGGCTGGCACTCGAAGGCTGGGAGGTGAAAAGCCTCCGTGC
>DASSOO010000155.1:0-6563 GCA_035700455.1 Gammaproteobacteria bacterium | reverse complement strand
CAGCATCGACGCGCACGACGCGGTGCGCGTCAGCGCGAAAACGGGCGAGGGGGTACGCGACTTGCTGGAACAGCTCGTGCAGCGTATTCCGCCCCCGCGCGGCGATCGCGACGCACCGCTGCAGGCGCTGATCATCGACTCGTGGTTCGATAAGTTCGTCGGTGTCATTTCGCTGGTGCGCGTCATGAACGGGCGTATCGAGCCGCGCCAGAAAGTACTGGTGATGTCGACCGGCCGCAGCCACCAGGTCGACCGCATCGGCGCGTTTCGGCCGAAGATGACCGACACCGATTGCCTCGAGGCGGGCGACGTCGGCTTCGTTGTCGCCGGCATCAAGGACATCGACGGCGCGCCTGTCGGTGATACGCTGACGTCTGCGGAGAAGCCCTGTGCGGCACCCTGGCCAGGCTTCAAGCAGGTGCAGCCGCGCGTTTTCGCCGGCCTGTTTCCCGTGCGTGCCGACGACTATGAAATGTTTCGCGAGGCGCTCCAAAAGCTGCGTCTTAACGACGCGGCTTTGAATTTCGAACCGGAAACGTCGACCGCGCTCGGCTTCGGCTTCCGCTGCGGTTTTCTCGGCATGCTGCACATGGAAATCGTGCAGGAGCGCCTGGAGCGTGAATACCAGCTCGAACTGATCACGACTGCGCCGACGGTGGTTTACGAGGTGCTGACGACGGCAGGTACGACGCTCGAGGTCGACAATCCGGCGAAGCTGCCGCCGCCGAACGAAATCGCCGAAATTCGCGAACCGATCATCGAAGCGAATATACTTGTGCCGCCGCAGTACCTGGGCGCGGTCATCACATTGTGTGAGGAGCGCCGCGGCACGCAGAAGCGGCTGCTGTATACGGGCTCGCAGGTTTCGCTGGCCTACGAACTGCCGCTGTCGGAAATCGTGCTCGATTTTTTCGACAAACTGAAGTCGGCGAGCCGCGGGTTCGCGTCGTTCGATTACCAGTTCGCACGCTTTGAGGCTGCGCCGCTGGTGCGGCTCGATGTAATGATTAACGGCGATCGTGTCGACGCGCTGGCGGTGATCGTACACCGCGACGAAGCGTATTCGCGCGGCCGGGCGCTGACGGAAAAGATGCAGGAGATTATTCCGCGGCAGATGTTCGAGGTCGCGATCCAGGCGGCGATCGGCAATCACATCATTGCGCGTACAACCGTCAAGGCGCTGCGTAAGAACGTTACCGCCAAGTGCTACGGCGGCGATATTACGCGCAAACGCAAACTGCTCGAAAAGCAGAAGGCGGGCAAGAAGCGCATGAAGCAGCTCGGCTCCGTCGAGATTCCGCAGGAAGCGTTTCTGGCAGTGCTGAGGGTGGATAAATGACGAGACTCGGGACTCGCGATGGGCAAAGAAAAGAATTGCCGACGCACAATCGTCCCGCACCAACACTTGGAGAATGGGGCCGATGAGCCTTAATACGATTTTTGCACTGGTGCTGGTGCTGGGCACTTGCATCACCGGGGTCGTTTGGTTGATCGACGCGATCGCATTTGCACCGCGTCGTCGGGAGGCCTACGTCGCAGCTCACCCTGAGGCGGCCAAGGAAGAGGCTACAGAGGCGCCCGCCGATGAGGCGGCGCTACCGCGAAAGAAACAAAAGAAAGCGAAGAAGATGCGGCCGCCGGAGCCGATCGCCGTCGAGTATGCGCGCTCGTTCTTCCCCGTGTTCCTGATCGTGCTGGTTGTGCGTTCGTTCATCGTCGAGCCGTTTCACATTCCATCCGGCTCGATGATTCCGACGCTGATGATCGGCGACTTCGTACTGGTCAACAAGTTCGACTATGGCATCCGCCTGCCGCTGTCGCACGCCAAGATCATCAGCATCGGCGAACCGCAACGCGGCGACGTGGCGGTGTTCCGCTTTCCGAAAAACCCGAACGTCGATTACATCAAGCGCATCGTCGGCGTGCCCGGCGACCACATCGAGTACCGCAACGAAACGCTGTACGTGAACGGAAAGCGCGTCGAGGACACGCCGCTCGGCTGGTATTCCGGGCCGCACGTCGCCGAGGCACGGGTTGGTATCGAACATCTGGACGGCGTTGACCATAAAATCCTGACGATGCCGAATGTGCAGGGCAAGGAGGGCAGCTGGGTCGTGCCGCCACACGAGTATTTCGCGATGGGCGACAACCGCGACAACAGTTTCGACAGCCGCTACTGGGGCTTCGTACCGGAAAAGAACCTGATCGGCAAGGCGTTCATCATCTGGATGAACTGGGACGGCTATCCGTCGATGCCGATGTGGAGTCGCATCGGCACGGCAATCAAATAAGGCAGCTTCCGTCAGTCGGAGCTGCGAAGAAGGAGGGCGCGGCTTATGCTGAATCTACATCGTCAGCGCGGAATCAGCCTCGTCGGAGGCCTGGGCCTGGTGATCATCGTTGCAATCCTGGGTCTGTTGACCATCAGACTGCTCCCGGTTTATTTCGATTACTTTACCATTTCATCGGTGTTGAACGAGGTGCGCAAGGAAGCGCACGGAATGTCCCCGTCGGCAATTCGCGATACCATCGAGCGGCGGTTCGAGGTCAACCAGGTCGAGGTGATCAACGTACACGAAGTTCAGATTCGGCCGAATCCAAGCGGCACCGCGGTGTCGGTGCATTACGAGGAGCGCGTGCCGTTTCTCGCCAACCTGAGTCTCGTCGCGAGCTTCGACAAAGCGGTCGAGGTGCCTGCGCATTGAGTTTGCCCGAGACCCGGCTTGCAGAGCGGCTCGGTTATCGCTGCAACGATCCCGAGATTCTGCGCCGCGCACTGCGGCACCGCAGCACTGGCCGGCGTCATAACGAACGTCTCGAATTCCTTGGCGACGCGGTGCTTGGACTCGCCATCGCAACAGAACTTTTCCGCCGCGACCCGGACCTCAACGAGGGCGATTTGAGCCGGCTGCGTGCGAGCCTCGTCAACCGTGTCGTGCTCGCCGAAATCGCCGCCGGCCTGGCTCTCGGCGACTATCTCGATCTCGGTCCCGGCGAACTGAAGTCAGGCGGCTTCCGGCGCAAGTCGATCCTCGCCGACACGCTGGAAGCGGTGATCGGCGCAATCTACGTCGACGGCGGCTATGCGGCCGCGCACGACCTCGTTTGCCGGCTGTTCGCGGAGCGGCTGGCGAATCTGCCCGCGGCTGACAGCCTCAAGGACCCGAAGACGCGCCTGCAGGAGCACTTGCAGGCACGCGGCCACGGTTTACCGGTGTACACAGTGTTGCACCACAGCGGGCCGGCGCATAATCCGACTTTCAAGGTAAGCGCTGCGATACCGGCGCTGGAGATCACGGTCACCGCGGCCGCCGGCAGCAGGCGCGCGGCGGAGCAGCGCGCGGCGCAGCAAATATTGGAGCAACTGGAACATGAATCGTGACTGAAAAGGAATTCAGGGCCGGCTTCATCGCCCTGATCGGCCGGCCCAACGTCGGCAAGTCGACACTGTTGAACCACATTGTAGGGCAGAAGCTCAGCATCGTTTCGTCAAAACCGCAGACGACGCGCCGCCGCGTGCTCGGTGTCAGAACGACCGGGCACGCGCAGTTGGTATTCGTCGATACGCCCGGCCTGCATGGCGGTCATCGCAAGCAAATCAATCGCGCCATGAACCGTACTGCCACCGGCGCGATCGCCGACGCCGACCTCGTGCTGTGGATGGTCGAGGCGCTGCGCTGGCAGCCGGAGGATGATTTCGTACTCGCGCGGCTTACCGAAAGCCGTCAGCCTGTCGGGCTCGTCGTCAACAAGATGGACCGGGTCAAGCCGCCAAGCCGGCTGTTGCCGTTTCTGGATGAGATTGCGCGCAAGCGCGAATTTGCGTTCGTCATTCCCGTCAGCGCCACTGCCGGTACCAACGTCGAGCGCCTGGAAATGTCGGTGGCCGAACTGCTGCCGCGGTCGCCGGCATTGTTTCCGCCCGAGCAGGTCACCGACCTGCCACAGCGCGTCTGGGTCACAGAGATCATTCGCGAAAAGCTGCTCGAACGGCTCCACGATGAACTACCGCACGCCGTGGCTGTCGAGATCGACCACTGGCAGGATGAGGATGGCCTCACTCGGCTTGCCGCGACCATCTGGGTCGAGCGCGACAGCCAGAAAGCAATCGTCATTGGCGCTCATGGACAGGTGCTTAAGGCTGTCGGCCGCGACGCGCGCCTCGAAATCGAACGTGAACTCGAGCGCAAGGTGTTCCTCGAACTGTGGGTCAAAGTCCAGAGCGAATGGTCCGACGACCTGCGCAAGTTGCGGGCGCTGGGTCTCGGCGAATGATCGAATGGAGCGCGCTTCACTCGAACCGGCTTATATCCTCCATCAGCGGCCCTGGCGCGACAGCAGCCTGTTGATCGAAGCCTTCAGTCGCAGGCATGGCCGGGTTGGATTGATTGCCCGCGGCGCACGCCGATCGAAATCGAAACAGCGGGCTTTGTTGCAACCGTTTCAGCCACTGTTGTTGTCGTGGACCGGCCGCGGCGATCTGGCGACCCTCGCCGGCGTCGAGGCCGCCGCCGCCGCCATGCCGCTCGCTGGCTCCGCCTTGTTCTGTGGCTTCTACCTGAACGAGTTGCTGATGCGCCTGCTTCATCGCCACGACCCGCATCCTAGGCTGTTCGACGATTATGCAGCGGCCCTGGCCGGCCTCGCCGGCAGTATTGATGAAGAAGTTGCATTGAGATTGTTCGAAAAGCGGCTGCTCGCCGCATGCGGTTACGGGCTCAACCTGACGTCTGACATTATGTCCGGCGAAGCAGTGAAGGCCGATCGCGAGTACGAATACGTATTGGAGCAGGGTCCGCGGGTTTGCGGGCAGGGCGCGGGCGGCTTGGTGCTTGGCGGATCATCATTGCTCGCCCTTGCGGCAGACAGGCTCGACGACGAGCGGGTATTGCGGGAAGTGAAGAAATTACTGCGGGCGGCGTTGGATATGTATTTAGGCGGGAAGCCGTTAAAAACCAGGGAGGTCTTGCGGGCGCTACGACGGTGAGATTCCCGTCAGCTGCGGCGGTGCGGCCGAAGCACCTGTCGGCCGATGTGTGGCGCAAACTTTGACCCGCGCAAAATTGACTGGTATTGAGGCCGCAGGTATCATTGCGGACCCCGCGCGAACCATTGATGATGCGGTCTCGGGGTATGGCGCAGTCTGGTAGCGCGCCTGCTTTGGGAGCAGGAAGTCGGGGGTTCGAATCCCTCTGCCCCGACCAGATTTTGCGCCTGTAGCTCAACCGGATAGAGCACCGGCCTTCTAAGCCGGTGGTTGCAGGTTCAAGTCCTGCCAGGCGCGCCACAACCGTGCCGGTGGGCAATGATTCGATGGTGGGCGTAGCTCAGTTGGTAGAGCCCCGGATTGTGATTCCGGTTGTCGTGGGTTCAAGTCCCATCGTCCACCCCATATAATTGCGTCTCGCGCGGCCAAGTCTCTTGGCGTCATAGGCAGTAATCTGGTGCAGGATGCACCAACGCGCCGGGGGCGCGGAGCCAACGGGAAACCACGTTTCCGTTGGCGTGGAGGCAGGATGCCGAATCGCCGTACGATCAGGCGCCGTTAGCTCAACTGGCAGAGCAGGGCGAGGCGGAAGAAAATCGATCCAGTGAATCGATTTTCTCGCCGAACGGCCAGACAGGAAGTCTGGCCTGGGTGCCGCACCATGGATGGTTACAGAAGACAGATTTTTTCGAGGGCCGTTAGCTCAACTGGCAGAGCAGGGGACTCTTAATCCCAAGGTTGTAGGT
Organism: Gammaproteobacteria bacterium; assembly: GCA_035700455.1. GTDB lineage: Bacteria > Pseudomonadota > Gammaproteobacteria > Natronospirales > DASSBR01 > DASSBR01. The sequence continues at coordinate 830 of DASSOO010000155.1, read as the reverse complement.
TCGATTCCTACACGGCCCACCATTTTCTCCTCATCTCTCACTATTTTTCCAGTTGCACAGTGCCGAATTCATGCGGCCGCAGCGCGGGAAATCGGCCCTGCCTTCTGCTAAAATTCCGGGCCAGTTAACATGGTTAGTGAGCCTGCGGCCAGCGGTGCCGGCAGGCGGGAGAGGATGATGAGCTTGGCAGAACTGAACAAGACGGCGCGGGCGATGGTGGCAGACGGCAAGGGTATTCTTGCCGCCGATGAAAGCACCAGCACGATCAAAAAACGGTTTGACGCAATTGGCACGGAGTCGACCGAGGCAACGCGACGCGCCTACCGGGACCTGCTGTTCACGACCCCGGGGATGGAGAAGTTCATCAGCGGCGTGATCATGTACGACGAAACCATCCGCCAGAGCACCGCCGCCGGCGTGCCGTTTCCACAGTACCTGGCGAAGCTGGGCGTCATTCCGGGCATCAAGGTCGACGCCGGCGCGAAACCGCTCGCCGGCCACTCCGGCGAGAAGGTGACCGAGGGCCTCGACGGGCTGCGCGACCGCTTCAAGGAATATGCGAGCCTCGGTGCCAGGTTTGCCAAGTGGCGCGCCGTCATCACGATCGGCGACGGCATTCCGAGCCGGGCATGCGTTTCTGCCAATGCCCATGCGCTGGCGCGCTACGCGGCGCTGGCCCAGGAAGCAGGGATCGTGCCGATCGTCGAACCGGAAGTATTGATGGATGGCGATCACGACATCGAGCGCTGCGAAGAAGTGACCGGGCAGACGCTGGCGCAGGTGTTTAAGCAATTGCGCGTCCAGGGCGTGGCACTCGAAGGCATGCTGCT
>DASSOO010000154.1:0-2785 GCA_035700455.1 Gammaproteobacteria bacterium | reverse complement strand
CGATCCGTGCCCGCTACGTCGTCGGTTGCGACGGCATGCACAGCATGGTGCGCGACCTCGCGATGATCCCGTTCGACGGCGCAGCCTATCCGGAATCCTTCATGCTCGCCGACGTGCGCATGGACTGGCCGCTGGCGCCAGGCGAGGGCACACTGTTCCTGGCGCCGGACGGCCTGATGCTGGTCGCGCCGCTGCCGGGCGGCCATTTCCGCATTGTCGCGACGCTCGATCCGGCGCCGGTCGAGCCATCGCTCGCCGACGTGCAGACGCTGCTCGATCGGCGCGGTCCCGCCCGGGCGCCGGCAAGTGTGCGCGAAGTCATCTGGGGCTCGCGCTTCCACGTGCATCATCGTATGGCGCGCGCCTACCGCAGCGGCAACGTGTTCGTCGCCGGCGATGCCGCGCATGTCCACAGCCCGGCCGGTGGCCAGGGGATGAACACCGGCATTCAGGATGCGCAGTTCCTCGGAGCGTTGCTGGCCGACGTGCTGGCGGGGCGCGTCGAAACCGGCGCGCTTGACGGCTACGAGCGCGTGCGCCGGCCGATCGCGGAAGAAGTTGTCCGCACGACGGACCGCATGACCCGCTTCGCCACGCTGCAAAAGCCGTGGCAGCGCCGGCTGCGCAACGGCGTCATGCGTGCGGCGGGACACATTCCGGCGCTGCGGCACGGACTGGTGATGCAGTTGTCGGAACTGGCAACGCGTCCGGCGGAATGGAAGCCTGCTAGCGCAACAGTCGACGACGCGGCTTGATCGGCAGCTTGCCGCGCCAGTAGGTGATCATCACGAAACCCGCGAGCGCGCCGCCGAGATGCGCAAAGTGCGCCACGCCCGCCTGGGTGCCGGTCACGCCGAGCACCAGTTCCAGCACCACGTAGCCGCCGACGAACAGCCATGCCGGCATCGGGATCGGCGGAATGAGCAGCATGATGCGCTGGTGCGGATAAAGCATGCCGTAAGCGAGCAGCAGGCCGAAGATCGCGCCCGATGCGCCCAGCGTCGGGTAAAAGCCGCCGGTCATGAAGTGAACAACGCCGAGTTGCGCGCCGGCGGCGACGATGAGGCACACGAAGTAATAAAGCACGTAGGCGCGTCGGCCGAACGTGAGTTCGATCGGCCCGCCGAACATATACAGCGCCAGCATGTTGAAAAAGATGTGCTGGAGGCCGCCGTGCAGAAAACCGTAGGTGACGACCTGCCAGATGCGGAAGCCGGCGCTGACGGCGCTGCCTTGCGCCGTAACCCCGAGCACGTGATCCGGCCCCAGCGGCCACAGCGCGAAATGCAGGATCATGCCGACGCCGGTGAGCTGCTGCAGCAGATAGATGATGATGTTGGCGGCGAGCAGCGCGGCCGTCGCCGGCGGCAGACGCGAAAACATCAGGCGCCGCCTTCGGTAATTTTGTTGTTCGTGGTCCGCATCGGGCCGGCTCCTTCCGGCGCCGCGCGCCAAACGGCGCCGGTCGCGAATTCGTCGATGATGTACCGATAGTAACCCCGGATGGGCTCGTCTGGCATCGCCGCTGCCAGCGCGAGCCGCAGGATCATCGGCGACAGCGCCGCAACCGTGGCCGTGCCCGCATAAGTATCCGGCATACCGCGCTCGCCGCTTTTCGGAAACATCGCCGCGAGCTGGGCGTCAACGAACGCGATCAGCACGACGACGCCTGCCGCAATCAACCGCTCGGCGCGCTTGCCCTGCGCCACCGCTCAGCCGGAGCCCAGGTAAAAGAGTACTGCCGCGCCGAGCAGGATGCGGTAGATCGCGAACGGCGTGAAACGGTGGGTACGAATGTAACCGAGCAGCCACTTGACCGCGATAAACGCGACGATCAGCGACACCGTGAAGCCCAATGCGAACGCGCCCCAGTCTTCCTGCGCGGCACCGCCGGCCGCGACGACCTTGAGAAATTCGTAACCGGTCGCCGCGTACATCGTCGGAATGCCGACCAGGAACGCAAATTCGGTCGCCGCCGAGCGGTTGCTGGTGCCGGCGAGCATCGCGACGAAGATCGTCGCCGCCGAACGCGACGTGCCCGGAAACAGGCCGGCGACCATTTGTGCGATGCCGACGAGGATGGCAACGCGCCAGGTGACAAAGGCGCTTTCACTCCGGCGCCGCGCCGCCAGTTGTTCGCAGACGATCATCCACACACCGCCGATGATCAGCGCCCACGCGATGGGCCCGATGTCGGTCGGCAGCTTGAAGCCGAGCTTGACCGCAACAAAGCCGATCACGACAGTGATCAGGAACGCGGCAATCAGCTTGAACAGGTAATCGCGGTTGGCAGGCTCGCGCCACTGCGTCAGCAGCACCCAGATGCGGCGCCAGTAAATCAGCGTGATCGCCAGAATCGCGCCGGCCTGAATGCCGACGTTGAACAGGTCCGTGCGCGCCCCGAGGCCAAATCGCTCCGCGATCAGCAAGTGCCCCGTACTCGAGATCGGCAGAAACTCCGTAATACCTTCGATGATGCCGAGCAGGATGACGTCGAGGAAGTTGTGCATCAGTGGCGCTTCTCCGGCGAAACTTGGCGGCTAGTGTACCCTGATATTTATTGCCAAGGGCGCCGATGGAGTTGTGCCGCCTGCGGCGGCGAGCCTGATTAACTTGCCGGGGCATCGTCCCGGCGGCCGAGGTACTTTCTTTCACAAAGAAAGTGCCCAAAGAAACTTGCACCCGGCACCGTTCGGTCTCAGCACGTCCCTGTGCTGAGACTGCCCGAATCGGCGGGCTGGAAATCGGGCCGGGCGAGAACTCGGCTCATCCCTGAGCCTCGAAC
>DASSOO010000153.1:0-5522 GCA_035700455.1 Gammaproteobacteria bacterium | reverse complement strand
GGCGTCGGTGGTATCGGTGGTGAATGCGCAGATCGTGATGGAACTGGTAGCGTCGAAGTTGTCGTCCTGGATGATTACCGCCGGCCGCGGCTTGCCAGCGTAGCCCTTGCCTCCGGAGACTGTCCAGATCTCGCCCCTCCTCATTCTGCTGGCTTCTCGCTCGTCCAATCGGACACGGCATCAATAAAACTCTGATCATCGGCGGCCTGTGGGGCATTCGCGACAGCCAGGGACTGCCGGTGTGCCTGCGCCTGAAACGCGGGAGCGCGTACATCGGGCACCCATATCTGGATCGGCCGCAGACCTTGACGACGCAATCGTTCGCGGTGGGCGCGAACCTTTTCACGAGATGACTTGGATTCATTGGGCGCGGGCATAGCGGATTCGTCGGTTACATGTAACCTCAATAGTAGCGTTTGGAGTGAGACGGGTAAAGCGGCGGCGAAGACGGCGATTCCGGGCTGTCCTGCCCTCCACCCCCTCGGGGCCAGCCTTCGGCTGTTCAAATTTGATCCCGTCAAATTTGTCGAACCTGGGTTCGAACTGCTTCGCAGCGCCAATTAAAAAACCCGGCACCAAGGCCGGGTTTTTTTAATTGGCGTCCCCAAGGGGATTATTCCGGGCTGTCCTGCCCTCCACCCCTTCGGGGCCAGCCTTCGGCTGTTCAATCAGTTCTAAGCTCGGCATCCTGCCTCGCCAAGAACTCCAGCCTCCGCTATCCTGTCGGAGCCGTTCGACGAGCTGCGAAATGCCGCCGGCATTTCGGTCTCGCCTCACCCCGGCGATTTTGTCGAACCCCTTTATCTAGCGGGGTTCGAATACCATTGAAGCCAAAATTCAAAAGCCCGACGCAACGGCCGGGCTTTTAAATTTTGGCGTCCCCAAGGGGATTCGAACCCCTGTTGTCGCCGTGAAAGGGCGATGTCCTAGGCCTCTAGACGATGGGGACGAGGCGAAACCAGACCCCGCCGAAGTCGGCGCGCCATGGGCGGCGCGACTCGAAGACGCGCCGGGATGGCCGCTTGCGAAACGAAAAAACTCCTAACAGGTTCTTGCACAACGAAACATTGGTGGAGCTAGGCGGGATCGAACCGCCGACCTCCTGCATGCCATGCAGGCGCTCTCCCAGCTGAGCTATAGCCCCGGAAAAGGGCGCACATTGTCCGCGACGTGCCCCAAGCTGTCAACTTGATTGTCCCATAAAAGTCAGTTGCCCGGCCTGCCGCAGAACTCGATCGCCTTCTCGAGCCGCTTCAGCGTCTGCTCGCGGCCAAGCACCGCAAGCGTCGCGTCGATCGGCGGGGAAACGGTGCCGCCGGAAACGGCGACGCGGATCGGCTGCGCTACCTGGCCGAGCTTGAGCGCGCGCTCTTCGGCGACGGCGATGACGACGGCATGAATCGGCTCCGGCTGCCACTCGGGCAGTTGCGCCAGGCGCGCGTGCACGTCTTCCAGCACCACACCGGCCTCGGCGGTGAGATTTTTTTTCGCCGCTTTCGGATCGTATTCGACGGGCTCCTCGTAGAAGAACCGGCTGCCCTCCGCCATCTGCCGGACTGTCTTGGCGCGCTCGCGCTGCGCGGCGATGACGTCGTCGAGCTCGGGACCGTTGGCGGTGTCGATGCCGAGCTGCGCGAAGTGCCATGCAAGTTCCGTCGCAAGTTCGCCGCTCGTGTCCGTCTGAATATAGTGCTGGTTGAGCCACAGGAGCTTGTCGGGATTGATTGCGGCGGCGGACTGGTTCACGTCTTTGAGATCGAACAGCGCGATCATCTCGTCGCGGCTGAAGATCTCCTGATCGCCGTGCGACCAGCCGAGACGCACGAGGTAATTGAGCACCGCGTCCGGCAAAAAACCTTCGTCGCGATATTGCATGACGCTGACGGCGCCGTGGCGCTTGGAGAGCTTGGTGCCGTCGGGGCCGAGAATCATCGGCAAGTGCGCATAAGCAGGCGGTGTCGCGCCGAGCGCCTTGAAGATGTTGATCTGGCGCGGCGTATTGTTGAGGTGGTCATCGCCGCGGATGACATGCGTAATGTGCATGTCCATGTCGTCGACGACGACGGTGAAGTTGTACGTCGGCGTGCCGTCGGTGCGCGCAATGATGAGGTCGTCGAGCTCGCTGTTGTTGAATACGACGCGGCCGCGTACCTGGTCGTCGACAACCGTCTCGCCCGTCTGCGGACTCTTGAAGCGCACCACCGGATCGACGCCCGGCCGCGGCTCCGTGCGGTTGCGGCAACGCCCGTCGTAGCGCGGCTTTTCCTTGCGCGCCATCTGCGCCGCGCGCATCGCCTCGAGTTCTTCTTTCGTGCAGTAGCAGTGATACGCATGGCCGGCGTCGAACAAGTGCTTGACGACCGCCTTGTAGCGGTCGAAGCGCTCGGTCTGGTAGAACGGCCCCTCGTCCGGCGTAAGCCTGAGCCACTGCATCCCGTCGAGAATCGCCTGCACCGCCTCCGGCGTGGAGCGCTCGCGATCGGTATCCTCGATGCGCAGGATAAACTGACCGCCATGCCGGCGTGCGTACAGCCAGCAAAACAGCGCGGTGCGCGCACCGCCGATGTGCAGGTAGCCGGTCGGACTCGGCGCGAAACGGGTGCGGGTGGGCATGGGGGTATCGCGAACTGTCGGAAGATCGCGAATTTTAACAGATGGGCGGCTGACGCGCGGATGCGTCGATCAGTGCCTGGGACTGAGTGCCTAGGACTGAGTAAAAGAGTCGAGAGTAGAAGGTAAGCTGCGCGCGGGGCGCGCCCCTCGCCCCCTTCTTATTCCAAACTTAGTCCTAGGCACTTAGTCCTAGGCACTTTCTTGTGGCACTTTCGTTTTAGGCACTAAAACGAATAAGTGACCCCCAAACTACCGACGAAGTCGTTGAAGCCGCCGCTGAAGGCATGCTGCGTCTGCACGTCGACGCGGATCCGGAACGGCGAGGTGCCGATCCGTCTCGTCACGCCGAAGCCGGCGTTCGCGTAGTTGGTGGACGGTTCGCTGCCGTCGCCGCGGTATTCGAACTCGTGCCCCGCCCCCACGAATACGAACAGGGAAATCGTGTCGCTGCTCAGGCGCGGATACCACAGGGCGTTGACGCCCCACGTCACCCAGTTGGCGATGCCGTAGAGCGAGCGCGGATGGTCGCTGTGATAGGCGCGCTGGACTTCCAGGGCGAAGTGATTGCCGAAGTAGCGGCCGCCGGTCAACGTCCGGCCGCTGAAACCCGACGTGCTCGCGGTGCGAGCGTTATCCGGCTTGATCAGGTTCAACTGGAGGCCCGCATACCAGCCGCTTGCGTCGGCCGCGCGGGCCGGCGCCGGAACCAGGCAGGCGCCCCAAACCGTCGCAGCCAGAATCAGAGCGGGCGTAATGCTGCGCCGGCGTATGGCAGGCGCGGAAATCAGACATAACATAGCCAGAACCCACAAGCTCATTGCACCGCCGCCGCCGTTTTTCACCGTAAGGTCGCCGCGCACAATCGTCAGCGAGACGGTCGCGGAGGCCGACTGTTGTGTCCCGTCGCTGACATTGAACGTGAACTCATCGCTGCCGACAAAATTACGCGACGGGGTGTAAGCGAAGGCGCCTGTCGCGGTATCCACCTTGAGTTGCCCGTGCGCCGGTTGTGTAACCACCGCGTAACTCAGCGTCGCACCGTTTGCCGCGGAACCCTGCAGCTGGCCGGAAAAAGTGTGATTGGCGCTGAGTGTGTAGCTGGCGGAGATTGCCGTGGGCGGGCCGCCTTCGCCGCCGCCTCCGCCACTGCTGCTCCCGGTGCCCGACAAGCCAACATCGTCGGGGCTGCTCGATGCGTTGCTGCGGATTGTCAGCGTGCCGGTATAGGTTGTGGTTGCCGCAGGCGCGAACACAACTTCGATAGTGCAGCTTTTGCCGGCGGCCAGGCTGCTGCCGCAACCGTTCGCCGCGACTTGAAAGTTGTCGCCGGCATCGCCGCCAATTGCGATGCTCTCGATCGACAGGCTTGCATTGCCGGTGTTGGTGAGCGTTTCCGCGCGCGTCGCGCTGGCACCGACGGCGACCGAGCCAAAATTGAGCGACCCGGCTGACAGCGAGACGACCGGCGCAGGTGTCGTCGCGCTACTGCCGGTGCCGGAAAGCGGGACGTTGTCCGGGCTGCTTGAGGCGTCGCTGCTTATTTGCAGCGTGGCCGAGTAAGAATCCGCAGCCGTGGGGGCAAACTCCAAGGTGATCGCGCAACTTGCGCCGGCCGCCAGGCTGTCGCCGCAGGTCTTTGCGGTGATGTGGAAGGCGCCGGCACCCGCGCCCGTGAGCTCGACGCCGCTTATGGACAGCGCTCCCTCGCCGCTATTGGTGAGCGTTTCGGTGCGTGTGAGAGTCTGGCCGATGGTAACGGTGCCGTAGTCGATCGATGCTGGCGACAGCGAGACCGCCGGTGTGCCGCCGCCGGCTATCGCGGTGCCGGTTCCCGACAGTGCCGCCTGGACAGGACTGGTCGGTGCATTGCTGTTGACTCTCAGGCCCGCGGCGTAGGAGCGGGCGGCCGCGGGTGCAAAACGTACGACGACCGTGCAGCTTGCGCCGGGGCTCAGGCCGACGTCGGAACCGACGTCGCAGTTGTTTGCCGTGATCTGAAAGACGCTGCTGGTGTCGCCCGCAATCCGGATATTCTGGAATGTCAGCGGCGCCGTGCCGGTATTTTTGAGCGTTTCGGTGCCCGTGGCGGTGCTGCCGACGGCGACGGAACCGAAGTCGAGCGACGCCGGGGAAAACGCGATCGCGGGCGCAGTCGGGCCATTAACCGTGAAGCTCATACTCTGCTGGTCGTGCCCGCCATGGTCGTCGGCAACCTTGACGGTAACGGTACTGGTACCGGTCTTGTTCGCGGTCGGCGCGAGCGTCAGCGTGCAGTTGTAGTGGCTTGTATCGCTGCCGCAGCCGCTGCTGATGGTCAGGCCGCTCGCCGGCAGCAGATCGGTATTCGATGAAGTCGCGGTTACCGTCAACGGAGCGCTGCCGCTCAGCGTGAACGAAACCGGCGGCACGCTTTCGCCCTCGGTGACAGTGACGTCGTCGAGGCCGCTGATCGTCGGCGCGGCGATGAATTCGTAGCTCCCGGCGTCCGGCTCGCTATCGCGCTGATAGCCGCGCTGGTCGGTTGCCGGCGCACCGCCGGTGTCGCCGTGATCGATTGCGGGGCTGCCGCTTTGAAGCGCGATCGTTGGTGTCGGACCGCCGTTGTTTGTCGGGGCGCCGGTCGCCAGTTGCGGATCGGCCGTCTGGTCGTTGTTGTTGAACGAACAGTCTCCCGGCTGCTGCACGACGTCGAAGCCGCTGACGAAGGCGCCGCTGCTCCCGCAGTCGTCCGCCGCGGCGCCGTTGCCGTCGGTCGAACCCGCCAGGATCGACGAATTCACCGTCATTGCGCCGGCGTTGTAGACGGCGCCGCCGGCGCTGGCGGCGTTGCCGGCGAACGTTGTATAGCGAACCGTCACGACGCCGTTGTGGTTGAACAGCGCGCCGCCGTTGCCGTCGCCGCCACCGCC
>DASSOO010000152.1:0-7809 GCA_035700455.1 Gammaproteobacteria bacterium | reverse complement strand
TTTCGCTGAGCACGGTTTCGACGCGCTGCTCGATGTGCCAGCCGCCCTCGGCCTCGATGCGCAGTTGCAACGCCTGCAATTCCTTGAGCCCGGCGGTGTCGAGCGATTGCTCGGTGTGCGTGCGGTAATCGTCGATCAGCGTTTGCAGATGCGCGAGGCCGGCGGCAACGTGCGCGCGCACCGTTTCGTCGCGGCCTTCGGGCAGCGACTGCTCGAGCTGGCTGATGCGCAGGTCCTGCTTGTAGCGGACTTCGCCGCTGTCGGGTTGCTGCGCGCCAGTGAGCAACCTGAGCAGCGTCGACTTGCCGGCGCCGTTGCGGCCGATCAGGCAGACACGTTCGCCCGGCTCGATCGCGAGGTTCGCGTGCGCGAGCAGCTTGCGATCGCCGATGGCGAGGGAAATGTCGTCGAGGGTCAGCAGGCTCATGAGGCGGCTTATTATAAGCCGCGTCGTGCGGTTGTTTCCGGCGGCTACGGCAGCCAGATCGTGACGCGCAGCCCGCCGCCGGTGCGATTCATCAGGCTCAGGCGGCCGCCATGCGCCTCGACGATCTCGCGGCACAGCGTCAGGCCCAGGCCGGTACCGGTCTGCTTGGTCGAATAGAACGGCAGCAGCGCCTGTTCGAGTACCTCGGGGCTCATGCCGGGGCCGCGATCGACGATTTCCAGGCGCACGCCCCGGAGTTCTTCGCTGACAACCAGTGTTACCGCGTCGGCCGGCGAACCGGACTCGTGCGCGTTACGCAGCAGATTGATCAGCACCTGCTGCAACTGCGCGGGGTCGAAACGGCCGCGCGTGTCCGGCAACGTGCCGCCGAGCGCGAACGGCGTCACCTGGCGCAACGCGTCGACGAAGGCATGCCAGTCGACATCTTCGAGCCGCGGTACCGGCAGCTTGGCGAAGCGGGCGTAGCCGTCGATAAAACTCTTCAGATGCGCGGCGCGCTCCTCGATCGTAGCAAGCGCGCTGTCGAGGCGTGCCCCGGCATCGGGCACCTGCGCGAGCTGGCGTCCGGAATGCGCCAGCGACGAGATCGGCGCGAGCGAATTGTTCAGTTCGTGGCTGATGACGCGAATGACCTTTTTCCAGATCGCGACTTCCTGGCGGTTCAGTTCACGCGTCAGTTGCTTGAACAGATACAGCTGATGACGCTGCACGTTGAGCGTGAAACTCTCCCGCGTGAGGAAATAGACATCGCCTTCCTCGTCGCGGCGCACGCTGAACATACCGTCCTGGGGCCGTGCCACGGCGTCGCGAAACGGCGCCGGCGCCCGCGCCAGCACATCGGCGAACGCATGGCCTTCGAACTTGCGCCCGGCGTTGAACAACTGCCGCGCGGCGATATTGCTGTAGATCACGCGGTCCGCCGCATTGGTCAGGATCAGTGCCCACGGCATGCTCTGCATGACCGTGTCGAGCAGCAGCTCGCGCTGATACAGGTTCTGACGTTCGCGGCGCAGCACCGAACCCGCCTCGTTGTAGTGCCGCACCAGCACGCCCAGTTCGTCGTCGCGATCCGCGGCGATGCTGATGCTGAAGTCACCGTCCTGGAAGCTCGCCACACCGTCTGCGAGGGCCGCAATTGAGCGGTTGAACGGTCGCAGCAGCCGACGCGCGCTCCACAGCGCGAGCAGCAGCGTGGCGGCGAATGCGAGCGCGCTGCCAACGACGAACGAGTCGAGCAGAACGGAAAAGACGACGGCCAGCGCGATGGCGGCAGCTGCCAGCGCGCAACACAGCAGTGCAAACTCGCCTTCGAGCGAACGACGCACTAGCCCCGGCTCACGCCGAATTTCTCCATGCGGCGGTAAAGCGCCTGGCGGCTCAGCCCCAATTCGTCCGCGGCTGCCGCGACGACGCCGCGATGGCGCGCCAGTGCCGCCTCGACGTCGGCGCGCGTGACTGCGCCGCCGGCCGACGGCAGCGCCAGCACCGCCGGCGTGATCAGTTTGCCGGGCGCGAGCAGCGCCGCACGGCGCATGCAGTTCTGCAGCTCGCGCACGCTGCCCGGCCAGTCGTGCGCGAGCAGTGCGGTCTCGGCTTCGGAAGTCAGCCGGTGCGCGTCGCCGAGGAAGGCGTGTGCGAGTGGCAGGATGTCGTCCGGCCTGTCAGCCAGCGCCGGCACGGCGATTTCGATGACGTTGATGCGGTAATACAGGTCCTCGCGGAAGCTGCCCGCGGCGATGGCCGCCCGCAAATCGGTATTGGTTGCGCTGACGATGCGGACGTGCGCGCGTCGCGTCGCGGTACTGCCGAGGCGCTCGAACTCGCCGGTCTGCAATACCCGCAGCAGCTTGACCTGGCCGGCCAGCGACAGGTTGCCGATTTCGTCCAGAAACAGCGTCCCGCCCTCGGCGGCCTCGAAACGTCCCCGGCGAGCCTTGTGCGCGCCGGTGAAAGCGCCGGCTTCGGCTCCGAACAGCTCGCTTTCCATCAGTTCGGCCGGCAGTGCGCCGACGTTCACTTTTACGTAGGGTCCGTCACGATGGTTCGAGTTGCGGTGAATGATGTCGGCGATCTTTTCCTTGCCGACGCCGTTGGGACCGGTGATCAGCACCGGCACGTCGGCGTGCGCGACCTGCGTTGCGATCGCTACCACCTGATGCATGGCGTCACTGTCGTAAACGATGCCGCCGAGATCGAAGCGCTGCGCCAGTTCCTCGCGGGCCACGCGGCGGGCAGCAATCAGACGGCGGTTTTCGCGGCTGAGCGTGTGCAGTTGCAGCAGGTTCTGGACAGTTGTGACGAGCTTGCGATCGTCCCATGGCTTGGCGAGGTAATCGGCTGCACCGGCTTTAACGAGGTCGACCGCGCTTTCGAGGTGCGTCCATGCCGTCAGCAGGATGATCGGGAGATCGGGGTGCCGCCGACGGATTGCCTGGAACAACGCCGTGCCCTCGGCACCGGAGGTCGTGTCGGCGCTGAAGTTCATGTCCTGGACGACGACATCGACCGGCTGCCGCGCCAGCACGGCCAGACCCTCGTCCGGCGTCGCCGCCGTTAACGTCCGCCAGCCGTGCAGATCGAAGAGCACGGCCAGGGCCTTGCCGATCGCCTGGTTGTCGTCGATGACGAGGATCGTGGCCATGAATCTCGACTTGGCAAGAAAAAAAAGCGGGGCGGCCATGCCCAAAGCCGTCCCGCCGTAAGTCTAAGCCTTTGGTGAAACCGGGAACAATCCTGAATGTCGCCGTTACACCGTCCGGGTCGCAATCGCCGGCGGCACCCGCGCCGCGCGCAGCGCCGGGCCCATCACTGCCAGGAGGCCGAGCACCCACAGCGCAAGAATCGCGACCGGTATGTAGTACCAGGTCAACGGCTCGATCGAGAACAGGTTCACCAGCCAGAAATTGACGCCAACGGCCAGCGCGCTGCCGACGACGACACCGATGCTGGTGATCATCCAGTTTTCGATCATGAAGTAGCGGACGATATCGCGCCGGCGCGCTCCGAGCGCACGGCGTGTGCCAATCTGCTTGATGCGCTGGTTGACGCTGAAGCTTGCGAGGCCGACGATGCCGAAGGCGGTGATCGTCAGGATCAGCGCGGTGACAACGCCGAGCATTGTCGCCATCGCCGTATCGTCGGCGTAGCTCTTGGCGCGGTAGTCCGCCAGCGAGCGTACTTTTTGAATGAACCTTCCGGGGTTGCTCGTATCCAGTTTCTGCCGAGCCGCCTGCATGACTGCATCACGCCGGCCCGGCTCGGTGCGCACGATGTAACGCGTAAACGACTGGTTATACACGATCGGCGCGAGCACGGAGCGCTCAAGCCCGGTCCAATGCACCCATGCACCCTGCATGCGCTCGACGATGCCGATGATCGTCGCCGCATGGCGGCCGCCGGCGCCTTCGTAGACGGTTTTGCCCAGCGCATCGCCATTCGGGAACAGCTTGTCGGCCATTGCACGCGTTACGATCACGACCTTTGGAAAGTCCGTACTTTGACTATCCTCCTCCAGTATCTCGTCCGGTCTGAAATTGCGGCCGGCGACGAGCTTGAGTCCGAAGGCGTTCAGCCCGTGAGTATCGACGGTGAAGATGTTGCCCGACTGCTCGGAGACGCCTTCGCCCGGCTTGGTTGCCAACGCATCGCCCCAGCCGCCGCCGCTCAGCGGGATGTCGCTGATTGGCGCCGCATCGACGACGCCCGGCATCGCCCGCAGCATGTCCATGTCCATGCGGCGCGCGTCAGCCGGGTTGTACTTTGGCGAAAAGCCGACGCTTTGAATGACAAAGATATTGTCGACGTCCATACCCGTCGGCCGTCCGATCTGGTCGAGCCGCTCGTTGATGATGAACACCGCGTTGCAGACAATCGCCAGCGTGATCGCGATCTGCAGCGCGATCAGGATCGCGCCGGTCTTGTTACGCAGTGTCGCGCTCAGAATCGGGTGGAGTGCCATGACAGGACCTCTACTGCACTTTCAGGTAAGCCGCGGGCGCCATGCGGATGACGCGCCAGGCCGGATAAATGCCGGCAGCGATGCTGGCCGCCAGGGCGAGCAGCAAGGCCGCGCCGACCATGAGCCAGTCCAGGTGCGCAATGCGGGCGCCGTCGCTGATCAGGTTACGCACGCCCCAAAGGCCGAGCCACGCGAGCAATAATCCGCCGAGGCCGCCGGCGACGCCGATAATGCCAACTTCGACCAGGTACTGGCGGAACAATACGCTGCGGCGCGCTCCCAAGGCCCGGCGCAAGCCGATTTCGGGCGAGCGCCGCAGAAACTTGGCGAGGATCAGACCGATGGTGTTCAGCATGCAGACGCCGAGAAACAACAGCGCCAGCGCAACCAGCGCCCGGCTGTCGTCGCTGACGACATGGTTGAAGTTGAGCCATTCCGTGACGTTCTGCAGCCGGTTGTCCAGCGGGCGCGGGAACCGGCCAACGCGCTTCTGTTCCTGCACGTAGCTGTTGAGGAATTGCATGTAGCTGTCCCGGTCCGCCTGCGTCGGCAGCTCCACCCAGAACTGAATCCAGTTGCACTCCGAATTCAGGAAGCCGGTAAAGGTGCCGTCGCCGGCCGACCCGTAGCAATTGGTGTTGCCGGAGCTCTGCAGTTGCATCGGCACGGTCAGGCCGAACGGAATAAACAGATCCTCGGTGTCGCCGAAATGGTTGTTTTCCAGGTCGTAAAACTTTGGTGTCGGCGACCACGGCGCGAGCACGCCCACGATGCGGAACGTGCGGTCGCCCAGTTGCAACGACTTGCCGACGCTGTTGGCGCCGCCGAACAGTTTCTGGTTGAGGTCGTGGCTGAGCACGGCAACCTGCGCACCGGATTCGTCGTCCGCTTTTTCCCAGGGCGAACCGTATTGGAACGGCACCTCGAACATCGGGAAAAAGTCGGACAAGGCCACGCGCGCGACCGCGTAAAAAGGTTTCTGCTCGACGCGCGGCGGATGCACGACCAGCGAGGTGATGTAGTCGGCGGTCTGGCGTGTCGCACGATGAGCGTGCATCAGTGCCATTGCATCGCGGTAGTTCAGTTGGGTCGGCGGATCGGTACTGGTGGCTTCCTTGCTGCGACTGTCGAGCTGTACCGCGTAAAGCTGGTTGCTCTTGTCCGGGATCGGGTTGCCCGACATCAGGTGATACACCGTCAGCGTGGTCGTCGAAACACCGATGCCAATCGCGATCGCGCCGACCATCAGCACGCTGAGGATCGGATTGCGGCGGACGCTGAGCCAGGCGAGGCGCAGGTTGTAGATAAACATATCGCCTCCTCGCTCAGCCGCGCGCCGCGTCGGGTTCGACTTCGGACTCAGGCTGGAACGGCGCAATCTCCGCGGCCTGCGTATCGATCAATTGGCCGTCGAGTACGTGCACGCTGCGGTGCGCGCGGCGTGCGAGTTCCGGGTCGTGCGTGACCATGACAATCGTGGTGCCGGCGTCATTGATACTTTCAAGCAGGTCCAGTACCTGCCGTGCCATCAGCGAGTCCAGGTTGCCGGTCGGCTCGTCGGCCAGCAGCACGCGCGGCTCACCGGCCAGTGCCCGCGCAATCGCGACGCGTTGTTGCTGGCCGCCGGAAAGCTGCGCCGGCACATGCTTCATGCGCGATGCCAGTCCGACTGTCTCGAGCGCCTCGCGGATACGCCGGTCGCGTTCCGGCGCCTTCATGCTGCGGTAGCGCAGAGGTACGTCGACGTTTTCGTAGACGTTCAGGTCGGGAATCAGGTTGAAGCCTTGAAAGATAAAGCCGATGCGTTCGTTGCGGATGCGCGAGCGCTGGTCGTCGTTGAGATGGCTGACGTCCTTGCCGTCAAGGACATAGGTACCGGCGTCAAAAGTTTCCAGCAATCCGGCGATGTTCAGGAAGGTCGTCTTGCCGGAGCCGGACGGTCCCATGATGGCGACAAACTCGCCCTCCCGCACTTCAAGGCTGAAGCTTGAAAGCGCGTGGGTCTGCACCACGTCGGTGCGGTAAATCTTGTCGATGTTCTGCATCTTAAGCATCGTAATCTCCGGTATCTGCTTGAAATCGAATCTGCCGGTCCGAGCCTGCGTTACGGTGCTCAGCAGCTTCAATTTTGCGACGGGGTTTAATCGCGAATGTAAACAGTCTGGGCATTATTAAAGTCGTCGGTATCGGAAACGATTACGGCATCGCCTTGCTTGAGCCCCTTGAGTATTTCCACCTGACTGATGCTGACGGCACCGGTTTGGATCGGCGTGCGCGTCGCGACGCCGTTATGGATCACATAGGCGAAACTGCCGCCGCCGCTGTTCAGGAACGGACCGCGCTGCAACATCAACACGTTGTCGCGCGAGTCCATCAGAATGCGCACCGAGACGCGCTGATTCTGCTTGAGTCCGGCCGGCTGCTTGCCGACGAAGCGCACGCGTCCGAGTACCTGGTTGCTCTGAACTTCCGGCGAAATCGCGGTCAATTTGCCGGGATAGGTATTCCCGCCGTAAGTGATTTTGGCCTTCATGCCGAGCGCGAGCCCGTCGGCATAGCTTTCGGGAATATCGACGGCGATTTCGAGTGCGGACAAGTCGATGACCGTCAGCAACGCCTGGTTCGGAATTACCGCCGCCTTCTGCTGCACGGCCAGATCGCCGACGATGCCGTTGACGGGCGAGCGCAGCGCGAGCGCGTCGACGCGCCGCTGCAGGTCCGCGACCAGCAGCGTCTGCCGCTTGACTTTCAGTTCCTGCGTGCGCACATCGAAGTTCAGGCCCTCCTTATCGAGCTTGGTGTCGTCCACCGTGTGCTTGTACTTCACTTTTGCTGCGGCGAGCGCGTCCTTGGCCTTTTCGTAGTCCTGCTGGGGAATGACGCGATATTTCCACGCGGATTCGGCCCGCTGCAATTCACGCCGGGCCGCCTGCAGCGCCAGGTTCGCCAGGTCGACCTGCTGCTGGCTCAGCAGTTTCGCTTTCTTCACGTTGATGCGTTCGCGGCCGAGGTCGGTTTGCATCTGGAGCAGCGTCGCAGACTCCTGCTTCAAATCGCTGGTTAATTCAGGGCTGTCGATATTCGCCAGGACCTGGCCTTTCTTGACAGTATCGCCGGCACGGACGTTGAAGGTGACGGTGCCGTTGACCTTGCTGTAGAGCGTTGGGCTGACGGCCGCGATGACATTGCCCTCCACGGAAACATCGCGCACAAAAAGACCGCGTGTGACTTTGGCTACGCGAATATCGTCGGCCGACACGGTTTTTTCCGCGCTTGCCCAACGATGAATGGCCGGCCAGGACAACGCACCTGCCGCGATTACGACGATGAGCAGGCCGGCTCCGAGCAGTCGCTGTTTGCGGCGCCGGCCGCTGGTGTCGATCTGGACATCCTGATGGGCGGT
>DASSOO010000151.1:0-2160 GCA_035700455.1 Gammaproteobacteria bacterium | reverse complement strand
GGCCGGACGGCGGCACGGTCGCGCTCGTTGATTTCAACCTCACCGCTGATTGGGAGAAGGACGCCGCCGCCACGCGCGAGATCGACGACTTCATCGCGGCCTGCGAGATGGCCTCCGGCGTTTCGTCCGGGCGCATCCTGCTCGCAGGCGAGCGCGAGCTTGGCCGCGGTTTTTCCCGTTCCGTCTTTCACTGGTTCCACACCAAGACGGCGCGCATGGCGCTTGCCGACAACACCGAGCCGTCCCGCATCTTGCGGCGCATGTTTGCTTTCGCCCGCAAGACGCTCCAAGCCCGGAAACCGGACCTGTTGCTGGCGGGCGAATGGGCGGACCCGATCTGCTTCACCTTCTATCTCGCCGCGCGCCAAATGGGCATTCGCTGCGCGGTGAATCGTCCGTCGAAAGTGTGGAGCGGACGCAGTTACTGGTCGGCGGAGCCGATGATGTACAATCATGCGGCCCGCGCGCTCGTTGCGCGCAAGCGTTCGGAAAATGCGCCGCTCAGCACGCGTGCGCGCGAACGCATTGCGGAATTTCGCGCAGCCCCTTCCACGCTCGGATACGTGCAGAAGAATTGGGAGGCGAGCGACCGCCGCGGCTTTTTCGGCTATCACATCGACCTCGCGCGCCTGCTTTGGGTGGAGCTGCGCTATTACCTCGGACGCCGCAGCGGCCCGCCGCCGAAGCCGGCTTTGCCGTTGGCGTTCGATCATTATCGCCGCGCCTGGCTGAAGCTGTGGCAAGCGCATCTGTTCCGGCGCTTCGACGAAGCGACGCTGCGCGACATGCGTTATCTCTTCATCGCCCTGCACAAGGACCCGGAGCAGGGGCTGAACTATCAGGCGCCGTATTGGAGCTATCAGATGTATACGGTGGGCCTGCTCAGCAGCTGCCTGCCGTATGGCTACAGGCTGCTCGTGCGAGAGCACCGCAACAATTCGGGGCGCAGGCCCTGGCGCTTCTACCGGCAGATGCGAAGGCTGCCCGGTGTTCAGCTCGTGGACGGCTTCGACAGCCAGTTCAAATACATCGCCAATGCCGATCTGATCGTGACCGACAATGGCTCGACCGGTTGGGAAGGCCTGCTGCTGGGCCGGCCGGTCGTCACATTGGCCGACAATTTCTACGACAGTATCGGGCTGGCGCACAGCTTGCCGGATCCGGAGGAATTGGCGACCGAGGTGGTGCGGATCGTTGAACGGACCGCGGCGGCCGATCCCGCGGCGCATGACCAGGCGCTCGGGTGGCTGCTTGACGCGGAATGGGAAACCACTGCGCCGGTCGACGCGCCGGATGATGTCAGGACGCGCGCGCTTCTTGCCGAAATCTATGCGGGCGCCGCCCCGCCCTCGGTACCCAGCCTGTCAGCATGACCGAATCTCTCGTTTTTGTGCCGGTCGCGGAATTCGACCGCGTGCGCAACCTCAATGCGAGCGCGGTCGAGCGTGCGACGCTGTTTGCCGACATGTGCCGGCTGAACACATTGTCGATGATCGCCTATGCCGGCTCCGGCCATATCGGATCGAGCTTCAGCTCGCTCGATATTGTCACGTGGTTGTTCCTGCACGAGCTGCAGCCGCAGCCCGGCAAGACGAATGGCAGCGGCGATCTCTATTTCTCCTCCAAGGGGCACGATGGGCCGGGCCTCTACGCTGCCATGATCGCATGCGGGCAACTGCCGCCCGATGGGCTGAAAAAGCTGCGCCGGCTCGGCGGTCTTCCCGGCCATCCTGACGTCGGCACCCCGCACATGATCACGAACACCGGTTCGCTGGGAATGGGAATTTCCAAAGCGAAGGGTATGGTGTTTGCCGACCGTCTGCTCGGCCGGAAACGCCGCATTTTCGTGATGACCGGCGACGGTGAGTTGCAGGAAGGCCAGATTTGGGAATCGCTCTCCTCGGCCGCCAATCATCGTCTCGGCGAGATCACCGTCGTCGTCGACCATAACAAGCTGCAGTCGGATGTGCGCGTGAGCGACACCAGCGATCTCGGCGATCTTGAGGCGAAATTTGCCGCGTTCGGCTGGCATGTCTCACGCTGCGACGGTCACGACCTTTCCGCGCTGTCGGCGGCGTTCGACAAGAGTCGGGATATTGTCGACCGCCCCAAGGTGATCGTCGCCGATACCGTCAAGGGCAGGGGCGTGTCGTTCATGGA
>DASSOO010000150.1:0-7373 GCA_035700455.1 Gammaproteobacteria bacterium | reverse complement strand
CAGCTTGGCCCATTCGGTCTGGTGGCCGGCCTGAAACCCCCACGGCCTGAAGAGGTGGCGCGGGTTGTCACGGTTGTAGTCCCAGTCGATTTCCCAGTATGCGTCGTAGTGCTCCCACACCAGCCCGCTCGCCTTTGCCGCTTGGCGGCGCGTCATGTGGTCCGCGAGCACGTAGGCGCGGTCGAGATAGCGCCGCTCACCGGTCGCGTCGAACGCGGCGAGCGCCGCTTCGCACATATGCATATTCGCGTTTTGGCCGCGGTACGGCGAGAAGTTCCAGTTTGCGTCCGCCTCGTCGCGATAAAGGCCCGCAGCCTCTTCCCAGAATCGCGTTTCGAGCAGGCGCCAGGTTTCTTCCAACCATTCGCCGGCGACGTCGACGCCAGCGGCGAGCGCTTTCGCGTAAGCCAGCAGCACGAACGCCAGCCCGTAACAGTGGTTGGTGCGATCCTCCGGCTTGCCGTCGCGCAACGTCCAGGCATAGCCACCTGTTTCCGGATCGCGATGCACTTCACGAAGATACTTGAGCCCGTGCCGCATCGCATCGACGTAAGCCGCTTCGCCGAATTCCCGCGCCACCATCGCGTAATCGAAGATGAAACGCGTGCTGCTGACGAGGTGCCGGTGATGCCGGTCGTAAATCGTGCCGTCGTCTTTGAAGTAATGGAAAAAACCGCCTTCCGGATCGATCGCGCGCGGATGATAGAAATGCATCGTCTTCGCGATGTGATCGCGAAGAAATTGCGGCGAGCGAAAATCCGGCAGTTCGGTCATGAGCGTTCCAGCAGCGAATTGACTTCGGCCAGCGTTGGCATGGCCGTAAATGCGCCGTGGTGTGTCACCGCAAGCGCACCGCAAGCCGCCGCGAAACGCAGCGTCGCCGCAAACTGTTCGTCGGTACAAAAGCTGCCAAGTCCCGCGGCGCCGATTTCGTCTTTCGCCAGGCAATACAGCAATCCGCCGATGAATGCGTCGCCGGCCGCGTTGGTATTGACCACCTGCACCGGAAACGTCGACACGGCACCGCGGCTTTCGCGACTGACATAGCGGATTGGCGCGGCGCCGTCAGTGACCAGTATCAGCTTCGCATGACCTTTCCACAGCTTGTCGAAGACCGCCTGTTCTCCGCCCAGAGGCTCCGCCAGAAAATCGAGTTCTTCGCCGCTGAACTTGACCAGATCGGCTTCGACGAGCGCCGCCCAGATGCGCGGACGCGGATCGACATCGCCCGGCCACAGCGCCGGGCGCAGATTGACGTCGAAGCTCACCAGCGCGCCCGAGCGGCGCGCGCGTCTCAGCCCGTCGAGCGTCGTCTCGGCGATAGCGGCTTCGGTCAGGCTGTTGGAACAGGCATGGAATATTGCCGCCGCATCGAAGCAGGCGGGCGCGAAATGCTCCGGCCGGAACAGCAGGTCGGCTGCCGGAGGCCGGTAGAAGCTGAAGCAACGCTCGCCGCCGGTGTCGAGCGACACGAACGCGAGCCCTGTATTGGCGGCGCCGGTGCGAACGACATAGCGCGTATCGACGCCGGCTGCGGCAAAACTCTCAAGCAGAAAATCGGCAAACAGGTCCCGTCCCAGCATGCCGACGTACGCGGCACGGCCACCGAGCCGGGCCGCGGCAACGGCGGCATTGGCCGGCGCGCCGCCGGCGTATTGCACGAACTGCGCGGGCGCACCGGGTTCCAGTGGCGCATGCGCATGAAAATCGATCAGCGCCTCGCCGAAGCAGACGATGTCAGCCATGCACGCGCGAGCCCCTGAAGCCGTAAAAGATGATATAGAGATAGCAGGCGAGCGGCAGCACGAAAGCATGATGCACGCCGATATGATCCGCGAGCACGCCCTGCAGCAGCGGAATCACAGCGCCGCCGACGATCGCCATGATCAACAGGCTCGACGCACGATCGGTGAGCGGGCCGAGCCGGTCGATGCCGAGCGTGAAGATGTTCGGAAACATGATCGAGTTGAACAGGCCGATGGCGACGATCGACCAGACCGCGACGAAGCCCGTGCTCGCCATCGTCGTCAGCACGAGGATCGCTGCAATCGTCGCGAAGATGCCAAGCAGCTTGCGCGGGTCAATCTTCTGCAGTAAGGCTGCACCAATGAAGCGGCCGATCATCGCGCCGCCCCAGTACAGGGCGACAAAATTCGCGGCGCGCGCTTCGGGCAGGTTGCCGATCGCCGGCAGCGAAATGTAATTGATCATGAAACTGCCGATTGAAACTTCCGCACCGACGTAGACAAAGATGCCAATCACGCCGAACAGCAGGTGTTTATGCTTGAGCACCTCGCGAAACGCCGGCTTCGCGGCGCCTGTTTTGGTAGCAGTCGCCCCGGGGTCCGGCAGCCGGAACAGGAAGACACCCAGGGCAAGCAGCATCAGCACGACCGCGAGACCAATATATGGGCCTTGCACCGCGTGTGCCTGCGCCGCGCGATAAGCCGCCTGCTGCACTGCCGGCAGCTTTGCCACCTCCGCCGCACCGAGCACCGTCGCGGACAGAATCAGCAGGCCGCCGAATTTCGGGGCAAGCGTGGTGCCGAGCGAATTCAGCGCCTGCGCAAGATTCAGTCTGCTCGCCGCTGTGCGTAGCGGCCCCAGCAGACTGACATAAGGATTGGCCGCGACCTGCAGCAACGTAATACCGCTGGCAAGAATAAAGAACGCGGCAAGAAAAACCGGGTACGACGGCAGTGCCGCGGCGGGATAAAACAGTGCGGCGCCGCAGCCGGCAACGAGCAGGCCGATGACGATGCTGTTCTTGTAGCCGAAACGCGCGACCACGCGACCCGACGGCAGCGACGTCACGAAATACGCACCGAAGAACACGAACTGCACCAGCATGATCTCGGCGTAGTTGAGCGCGAACACCGCCTTCAGATGCGGGATCAGCACGTCGTTGAGGCTGGTCAGAAAGCCCCACATGAAAAAGATGACGGTCATGACCGCCATTGCGGCGGTGTTGGTCGCGGCCCGCGGCGGGGCAGTCGTGGATTGCATGCGCGATGACAAGCGGTTGACCTTGTATTAAGGTTTGGGCGGCCGAAGCACGGTAGCGGCATCGGCTGCCGCTGTCAAAACTCCGAGGAGGCGACATGCCAGCTTTTTATCGCGCCGTTTTTTGCATCGCCACGCTGGCGGTCGCCATGCTCGTGACACCGGCAACCGCCGCGCAGGCCGCGAAAGCCTATGCCGCCGTCGACCCCTTCCTCGGCACCGGCGGCGACGGCCATACTTTTCCTGGAGCGACCGTACCGTTTGGCATGATCCAGTTGAGCCCCGACACGCAAATCCGCAACTGGCGCCAAAGCTACGGCTGGGCCGCCGGCTATCGCTACGACGACACAACAATTCGCGGCTTCTCGCAGACGCATTTTTCCGGCACCGGCCATTCGGACCTCGGCGACGTGCTGACGATGCCGATCGCAGGGCCGGTCAAGCTCGACCCCGGCAGCGTCGATAATCCAGCCAGCGGCTACCGCTCGCGTTTCTCGCACAAGAGCGAAACCGCCGAGCCGGGTTATTACGCGGTCACGCTGTCCGATTACGGCATCCGTGTCGAGCTGACTGCAACGAAGCGCGTCGGCCTGCAACGCTATCATTTCCCGGCCGGCAAGCCGGCGCACGTCCTCGTCGACCTGCGCTCGAGCATTTACAACTACCCGGGCAAGGTGCTGTGGTCGCGTATCCGTATTCATCCCGACGGCACCGTTACCGGCTATCGCGCGACACGCGGCTGGGCGCCGGACCGCCATTTATATTTCGCGATGCGCTTTTCGCAGCCGCTCACCGGCCACAAACTCTACGACCGCGAAGGCAAAGTCGCTTATAACGGCTTTCCGCCGCCGGCCGATCACGACCCGTCCGCCCGCGCGCAAATCGCCGGCCGCGCAACGATCGGCGTGTTCGACTTCGGCAAATTGACGCAACCGTTGCTGGTCAAAGTTGCGATCTCCGCGGTCAGCGAAGCCAACGCAATCCGCAACCTCGATACGCTGCCCGGCTGGAACTTCGAGGCAACCCGTGCCGCCGCGGAAACGGCCTGGACGAAGGCGCTGGCGGCCATCGACGTCGACGCATCGCCGGCGATGGAACAGATGTTCTACACCGCGCTGTACCACGCACTGATCGCGCCGAACCTCGCCATGGATGTTGACGGCCGCTATCGCGGCTCGGACAACCAGACGCATCAGGCGAAGGATTTCACGTTTTACTCGACCTATTCGCTGTGGGACACCTACCGCGCCGAGCACCCGCTGCTGATGCTGATTCAGCCTCCGCGACGGACCGATGACTTTATAAATTCCTTCCTCGCCTCGCAGCAGGAAAGTCCGTACGGCCTGCTGCCCATCTGGCAGTTCGACGGTCAGGAAACCTGGTGCATGATCGGCTATCACGCCGTCGCGGTCATTGCCGATGCGTACGCGAAAGGCATTCGCGGTTATTCGGCCGACAAGGCACTGCAGGCGATGATCGCAAGCGCGACCTACGGCCCCTACGACGACCTGAAGGATTACATGAAGCTCGGCTACGTGCCGATCGACAGGGAAGTGGAAGGTGCGTCGAAGACGCTCGAATATGCCTACGACGACTGGACGATCGCGCGCACGGCCGAGGCGATGGGCCGCAAAAAAATCGCCGCGAAGTTTTACAAGCGTGCCGGTAACTGGCGCAACGTGTTCGACAAGAAAACCGGATTCGTGCGCGCGCGCCTCAGCAACGGGAAATTCCGTGCGCCGTTCGATCCGGCCAAGGCAGGCTATAACTCCGACTACACGGAAGGCAACGCCTGGGAGTATTCGTGGTACGAGCCGCAAGACGTCGGCGGATTGATCCGCGCACTCGGCGGCGACGACAAGCTGGTCGCGAAACTCAACGGTGTCTTCGACGCCAAGGTCGATCCGAAGGAATTTGCCCACGTCGAGGACATCTCGGGCTTGATCGGCTACTACGCGCAGGGCAACGAGCCGAGCCAGCACATCGCCTATTTATACGACTACGCCGGCAAGCCCTGGATGACGCAACAGCGCCTCACGCAGATCGTCAGCAGCCAGTATCACATCGGCCCGAAAGGCTTACCCGGTAACGACGACTGCGGCCAGATGTCGGCGTGGCTGATTTTTACCGCGCTCGGCTTTTACCCGGTGACGCCGGCAAGCAATGAGTATGTGATCGGGCGGCCGTTCGTGAAGCGGGCGGTACTCCACCTGCCGAACGGCAAAACGTTCACCGTAATCGCCGATGGTCTTGACGCGAACCACCCGTACATCGGCTCGGTCGCTCTTGACGGCAAGCCGCTGGAGCGAGGCTACATCCGCGACAGCGAAATCAGGGCCGGCGGCGTATTGAAGTTCACGATGCAGGCGCGGCCGAACAAGACCTGGGCGACGTCAAAAGAAAGCCGCCCCTATTCAATGACGCCGTATTAACCATTATTCCGATCTTCTAAAGCCCCTCTCCCGAAGCGAGAGGGGATTAAGAGAAGGAGATGACGCGCAACAAAAAAGGCCGAGCTGCAACCCGGCCGTTTTCCCGAGTTCCGAAGCCCGAGTCCCGAACCCCGAATCCCGTTCTCCTTAGTGCTGCCCTGCCGGGTCGCCAAGCGGGCCTTCGGCCGGCTTGCCCTTCGGCGGCGCCTTCACCGGCCGGTCGCCGGTGCCGCCGGTCGGGGCCGTGTCGATCCAGTCGGCCGGCGGCCGCGGCGGGCGGCCTTCCATGATGTCGTGAATCTGCTCGGAGTCGATGGTCTCGTACTTGATCAGCGCCTCGGCCATCAGGTGCAGCTTTTCGAGATTTTCCTTGAGCAGCTTTTCGGCGCGCTTATAGTTGTTGTCGATGACGAGGCGGATCTCCTCGTCGATCGCGTGCGCGGTGCCGTCGGAAACGTTCTTGTGGCGCGCGACCGAATGGCCGAGAAACACTTCGTTCTCGTCCTCGCCGTACGTCAGCGGCCCCATCTTGTCCGACAGGCCCCACTTGGTGACCATGCCGCGCGCGATTTCCGTCGCCCTTTCGATGTCGTTCGAGGCACCGGTCGTCACGTAGTCCGGGCCGAAGATCAAAAGCTCGGCGATGCGGCCGCCGAACAGGCTCGAAATCTGGCTTTCGAGACGCCGCTTGCTGTGACTGTAGCGGTCGTCCTCCGGCAGGAACATCGTCACGCCGAGCGCACGGCCGCGCGGAATGATCGTGACCTTGTAGACAGGGTCGTGATCCGGCACCAGCAGGCCCACGATCGCGTGGCCGGCCTCGTGGTAGGCAGTGAGCTTCTTTTCCTCTTCGCTCATCACCATCGAGCGGCGCTCCGCGCCCATCATGATTTTGTCCTTGGCCTTTTCGAGATCGAGCATTTCGACCTCGCGCTTGTTCGCGCGGGCGGCGAACAGCGCGGCCTCGTTAACCAGGTTGGCGAGATCGGCGCCGGAAAAGCCCGGCGTGCCGCGCGCGATGATGCTCGGCCGCACGGTGTCGCCGGCAGGCACCTTGCGCAGGTGTACCTTGAGAATCTGTTCGCGGCCGCGCACATCCGGCAGCGGCACGACGACCTGGCGGTCGAAGCGGCCCGGGCGCAGCAGCGCCGGGTCGAGCACGTCGGGACGGTTGGTCGCGGCGATGATGATGACGCCCTCGTTGCCTTCGAAGCCGTCCATCTCGACCAGCAACTGGTTCAGCGTCTGCTCGCGCTCGTCATGACCGCCGCCGAGGCCCGCGCCGCGATGGCGGCCGACCGCGTCGATTTCGTCGATGAAAATAATGCACGGCGCATGCTTCTTGGCCTGCTCGAACATGTCGCGCACGCGCGAGGCACCGACGCCGACGAACATTTCGACGAAATCGGAGCCGGAAATCGTGAAGAATGGCACCTTCGCCTCGCCGGCGATCGCCTTCGCGAGCAGCGTCTTGCCGGTGCCCGGCGGCCCCACCATCAGCACGCCGCGGGGAATCTTGCCGCCGAGGCGCTGAAACTTGGCCGGGTCGCGCAGAAACTCGACCAGCTCGGCCACCTCTTCCTTGGCCTCCTCGACGCCGGCGACGTCACTGAACGTGATCTTGACCTGGTCTTCGCCGAGCATGCGCGCGCGGCTCTTGCCGAACGACATTGCGCCGCGCCCGGCGCCGCCGCCCTGCATCTGGCGCATGAAGAATATCCACACGCCGATCAGCAGCAGGAACGGGAACCAGGAAATGAAGATCTGCATCAGGATCGACTGCTGCTCGGGCGGCTTGGCGTTGATCTGGACGTTGTTCTTCAGCAGCTCCTGGATCAGCAGCGAATTGTCCTGGTCGGGTGTGTAGCTGGTGAACTGGTTGCCCGAGGAATCCATGCCCTTGACGGTGCGGCCCTCGAAAGTCACGCTCGCGACGCC
>DASSOO010000149.1:0-3600 GCA_035700455.1 Gammaproteobacteria bacterium | reverse complement strand
GACGTACAAGGACGGCCGCGCACGCTTCAACGCCTACCTCGACGACTATGCGCAGCTTGCTTCCGCCTGCCTCGAAATGCTGCAGGCGCGCTGGCGCAGCGAAGACCTGGTCTTCGCCGAGGAACTGGTCGAAGTGATGCTTGCGCACTTCGAGGATCGCGATCGCGGCGGCTTCTGGTTTACTTCCGACGACCATGAGGCGCTGATCGACAGGCCGAAGGTATTCGCCGACGAATCGATGGCGGCCGGTAACGGCGTCGCGGCGCAGGCGCTGGTGACGCTCGGCCACCTGCTCGGTGAAATCCGCTATCTCGATGCCGCGGCGCGCACGTTCCGTGCCGGGACCGCAGCGCTCGCAAATTACCCGGATGCGATGTGCAGCCTGCTGACTGCGCTGCGCGACGAACTGGAGCTGCCTGCGCAGGTCATTCTGCGCGGCGACGACGAGATACTTGCTCAGTGGCGCGCGCGCCTGGATGCCGATTTCGACAGCCGCCGGCGCGTGTATGCTATTGCGACCGATGCCGGGGCGTTGCCGGGACTGCTGGCGATGTGCGAGGCGCGCGCCGAAGGCGTCGCTTATTTGTGCCACGGTACCGAGTGCTCGGCACCGCTCGCTTCAACCGAAGAACTACAGGAAGCTTTGGCAAGCCATACAAGGGCATGACATGGCCAGCAGAATCAGAATAACGGCTGCAGCCGGCGCATGCGCTGCCGCGCTCATTCTTGCCGGGAGCGCACTGGCAGCCGGGGGCGGTATGGGGCCGCCCGAGTGGACGCAGTACCGGATGGGCCCGACCAGTAACGCCGTTTACCGCGACCCGGGCACGCAGGCGCACGCGGCGCTGCCGCACATGACGTACCACACGGATGCCCAGTTGCGCGCGACGCCGGTCATCGTCGACGGCCGGCTCTACATCGGTAATCACAAGAGCGGCGAACTGAATGCCTTCGACCTCGCGAGCGGTCAGCGCCTGTGGCGCGCGCGCGCGCCCAACTGGGTGCATTCGGAGATGATCTATGTCGATGGCCGGATCTACGTCGGCTACGGCGATCGCGAGTTCATGACCAACACGCTGCGCGGCGAGGGCCCGAGCGGCGTGCTGTGCCTCGACGCGAAGACCGGCAAGATCCTGTGGCAGTTCGAGACCGTTGGTGAAGTCATGCCGACGCCCGCGTACCGCAACGGCGTCGTTTATATCACCACCGGCGCCGGCGAGTTGTACGCACTCGACGCAAAAACCGGCAAGCGGCGCTGGCAGTTGCCGCTGCGCACCGACTTGATCAAGGTCGATACCGGCGTGCTCAAGCTCGATTCCGGTCTGCCCGCGTTCGTCAGCATGTCGTCGCCGCATATAAAGAACGGCGTGCTTTACATCGGTGCGCTGGATACGGTCTTCGCGGTCGACCTCGCGAAGCGCAAGGTAAAGTGGAAATACGCGGAGCTGGCGTCGTTTACCGACGTGCCGCCGGCGATTTCCGCGGACAACGTCATCGTCATGACCGGCGTGAAGCAGCCAATCCAGTTGAGCGTTGCGGAGATCCGCAAGCACGGTAACGATCAGCCGAACTATCATTTCATCTACGCGTTCGACACCGACGGCAAGCTGCGCTGGAAGCATCTGCTCGGGCCGGGCCCGC
Organism: Gammaproteobacteria bacterium; assembly: GCA_035700455.1. Lineage (GTDB taxonomy): Bacteria > Pseudomonadota > Gammaproteobacteria > Natronospirales > DASSBR01 > DASSBR01. The sequence goes on along the minus strand of DASSOO010000149.1, from coordinate 1,959 downwards.
ACCAGGAGGACAATACCTCTGGCGCGCCCGCGATTGCCGATGGAGTCGTTTACGTCGGCAGTCCGTATGCGCGCGCGCTTTTTGCCTACGACGTCGATTCGGGCAAGAAGCTGTGGGGGTTCGACACCGGCACGAAGATCAAGGGCGCGCCGGCGATCGCCGATGGCGTCGTGTTTTTCGGCGATACCGAGGGCACCCTGTATGCGTTGAGCGCAAAGACCGGAAAATTGATTCACAAGGTGAAGTTCAACGGCGCGCTTTCGCCGGCCGGACCGGTCATTATCGATGCCAGCCTGTTTGTTGCTTGCCAGGACGGTAATGTTTATTCGGTTCCGGTTAAGGATCTGGTTCGGTGAACGTCTTTTGTGTCGCGCTACGCGCGGGCTGATCAACTTGCCGGGGCATCGTCCCGGCGGCCGAGGTACTTTCTTTGAAAAGAAAGTACCCAAAGAAACCAGCGCCCGACACCGTTCGGTCTCAGCACCTCCCTGTGCTGAGACTGCCCGAATTTGAGGAGCCTGAAAATGGGCCGGGCGAGAACTCGGCTCGTCCCTGAGCCTCAGACAACTCGCCCTTGCTCCCATTTTCAGGCTCCTCAAATTCGGCTCACTCCACGGGCGCCCCAAGAGCCGGCCATCGTGGCCGGCAAGAATGAAGACTTATAGGAGCGGCTTCAGCCGCAGTTCTTTTTTTCCTGTCATTCCTGCGCGACCGCCACGGACGGCGGAAGCGCAGAAATGGCAGGTCCATTTTACGGCCAAGCGGAATCCATCTTCTCTTCGCCGGCCCAGGACGGCCGGCCTCTTCTCCCGCGCCTGTCGAGCGAGCCGAAGCGCGTGCCTCAAAAAACGGGGGAAAGGGCGAGTTGTCTGAAGACAGGGATGTCTGAGTTCTCGCCCGGCCCGTTTTTTGAGGTACGCGCTTCGGGGAGCCTCAGCACAGGGATGTGCTGAGGCCGAGCGATTCTGGCGCAATGGCTTTGGGTACTTTCGCCGAAACGAAAGTACCCCGGCCGCCGGCCGGGACCGGCACCCAATCAGCCCGCGCGCAGCGCGTTCATACTACGGATTCCCGCCTTCGCGGGAATAACAAAGCCGAACGCTAGTCCAAGTCCCCCACCAACGACATCCTGATCTCATCCGCCACCGGATCCACCGCGTGCCGGTACTGTTGGTGATCAACACCGACCGCCAGCGACGCGCCGTCCTTCAACGCCGCCACCGACGCGGCGTCGAGATCGACGCGCAGAAAATGCACGGCCGCGGTCTTTTCCGGCGTCGCGCGATCGAGGTCCTCGTCGGCGAGCGCGGTGATCCGCTCGCAGCCGGCCACTTGAAACCATACGTTATGCTCGATGCCGACGAGCCGCGCGAGCGCGCGCTTGCGCTCCTCGACGTCGGGAAACTCGATCAGCATCGTCGCCTTCCAGTTGCGGCCGTCGGGAATCACCGGGTTGTAGGCGTCGAGTTCATCCTGTATGCCCGCGGGCTCGAAAATGCGTTCGACGCGCAGCATTTCCTGAATCTGGTACTGGATCGTCAAGCGATCTTCGAACAGCAGCGTGACGTTCGCGCCGATGCCGAGCGTGCGATTGCGCTTGTGTGCCAGCACGCGCGAGCGGAATTCGGTGCGGCGGGCCGCGTAGTCTTCCAGGCTGAACAGGTCTTCGCGGCGCAAGCTTTCCATGCGTTATTCGCCCTCCTCGATTTCCGTCACCGGCCGGTCGCTGAACAGGTAGGTGCGCAAATGCTTGTCCATTGTCTCGTTACGACGGCGAATCCATTCAAGCACCATCGCTGCATGCTCCATTTCCTCGTTGCGGTTATGGCTCAGAATCGCAGCGAGATCCGGATCTGTACAAGCATTGACACGCTGGTTGTACCAGTCGACCGCTTCGAGCTCTTCCATCAGCGATACGATCGCCCGGTGCAGGTCGCGGGTCTCGGCCGACAGTTCGCC
>DASSOO010000148.1:0-2396 GCA_035700455.1 Gammaproteobacteria bacterium | reverse complement strand
ACAGGGATGTGCTGAGGCCGAGCGAATCTGGCGCAATGGCTTTGGGTACTTTCGCCGAAACGAAAGTACCTCGGCCGCCGGACGAACACCGGCACCCAATCAGCCCGCCGCCGCAGGCGGCAACAAAAGATAAAGTGCCTAGGCGTTCGCCGCCTTGTACTCAGCCAGCGCCTGCTGGCGCGCCTGGTGCAGCTTTTCGCCGAGCGCGGCGCCGGCCAGACCTTGCGCGGCCAGCTCGCGACCCTGGATGGCCTGCGCTGCCCGCAATGCACCACGCAAATAATCCGGCTGCGGGTAGGGCCGGTCTTCGAAGCCCTTGCGCCCGCGCGCGTCGGCTTCGCAGACGAGCAGGAATTGCTCGAAACGCTCGGGGCGGCGGAAGGCGTCGGCGCCTTCCAGCAGTTTCAATAAGGTTTCAGGGCGTAACTGATCGGCGCGATGGCAGTGCAGGTGGTAGCGCGCAACGAGTTCGCCGAGTTCGCGCAGTTCGACCGGGATGCGCAGCCGCGCGCACAGGCTTCTGACGCGTTCCACGCCGCGTTCCTCGTGGCCGTGATGCGACGGCAAAATTTCGGGGGGCGTGTCGGCCTTGCCGAGATCGTGCACCAGCGCGCCGAAACGCACCGCGAGATCGTCGCTCAGTTGCGCCGCTTGCTCGACGACCATCAGCGTGTGCACGCCGCAGTCAATTTCGGGATGATACTTCGGCGGCTGCGGCACGCCGAACAGCGCGTCGATCTCCGGGAACACGATCTTGAGCGCGCCGCACTCGCGCAGGACTTCGAAATAGACGGCAGGGCTCACGGTTTCGAGCGCGCGCCGCGTTTCCTGCCAGACGCGTTCGGGCACAAGCGTATCGAGTTCGCCGGTCGCGGCCATGCGCCGCATCAGTGCGAGCGTTTCCGGCGCAATCCTGAACCCGAGCACGGCAAAGCGTGCCGCGAAGCGCGCGACGCGCAGCACGCGCAGCGGGTCTTCCTCGAATGCCGGCGACACGTGGCGCAGTACGCGCGCTTCCATATCGCGCCGGCCGCCATAAGGGTCGACGATTTCGCCGTCGACCGTTTCCGCGATCGCGTTGATCGTCAGGTCGCGCCGCCTGAGATCGTCTTCCAGCGTCACGTCCGGTGCCGCGTGTACCTCGAAGCCGTAGTAACCGCGCCCGCTTTTGCGCTCGGTGCGCGCGAGCGCGTATTCCTCGCCGCTGTCGGGATGAATAAAGACCGGGAAATCCTTGCCGACCTGCCGATAGCCCTGCGCGCGCAACTCGTCCGGCGTTGCGCCCACGACGACCCAGTCGCGCTCCTTGACCGGCAGGTTGAGCAGCCGGTCCCGCACCGCGCCGCCGACGAGATAGATTTGCATCTATATATGGTAGCGTGAATGGCGAACCCGGGCCTGTCGCGGCTGCCGGGAAAATTTGGACGAAAGGGAAGCTCGACATGACATAAGGCCGTGCACGCAACGGTTTCCGTAGTATATTCAGGGGCCGCCGAGACGATCGGCGTAGGGGTAAAACGACGAGGAGACCGCCAATGACGCGCGTACAACGTTTCAGCTGCGCAGCACTGGCATGCGCGGCGGTATTGGGGCTCGCGGCCTGTTCCGGCAACGCGGTGAAAAGCGATCTCGGCATCGCGGATGCGCCCGCCTGGGTGAACCAGGGCAGTCAGGCGCTCAACGACCGCGACGGGCGGCTGATTCACGGAATCGGTTCCGCGCCTGAAATGAACGATCTTTCCTTGCAGACTTCGACCGCCGACGAGCGCGCCCGCGCCGAAGTCGCGCGCGTGCTGTCGTCGTTCATGCAGGTGGCGTCGCAGGACTACGCGGCCAGCAGCGGCATGGACAAGGACCGCCAGAACGACGCGTCAGTGTCGCGCGAGATCGACAACATCACCCGCCAGAACGTCAGCGGCGCGCGCATTATCGCGCACTGGCGCAATCCGAAGACGCACACGATCTGGAGCCTCGCCGAACTCGACATGAAAAGCGTAAAGGACATGGTGGCGAGTTCGCAGGCGATGAATGCGGGCTTCAAGGATTACTTCGCGGCGCACGCCGATAATCTTTTCGACGGCGTCGCCAACGGAGCCAAGCCATGAGTCGCGTGCGTCTTCTCGCCATCGCCGCCGCGGCGGCGCTCGTCGCCGGCTGCTCGAGCATGCCGGAAGTGCATCGCATCGCACCGGACCAGGTGACCGACGTCTCCGGTTACTGGAACGACACCGACGCCAACCTGACGGCGCAGCAGATGATCAGCCAGATGCTCGGCGACCCGTGGCTTTCGAAGTACCGTTCCGCGCATGCCGGCCACGACCCGATCGTCATCGTCGGCGACGTGCGTAACCTCAGCTCCGAACACATCGCCGTCGGCACGTTCATCAACGACATGC
>DASSOO010000147.1:0-16712 GCA_035700455.1 Gammaproteobacteria bacterium | reverse complement strand
GCGTCATTACCGAACTCGTCGTTAACCACACGTCCGACCAGCATCCGTGGTTCCAACGCGCGCGCCACGCACGGCCGAATACCGTCGCGCGTGACTTCTACGTCTGGAGCGATACTAATCAACGCTACCAGGGCACGCGCGTCATCTTCATCGACACCGAACGGTCCAACTGGACCTGGGATCCGGAGGCGAATGCCTACTACTGGCATCGCTTTTATTCGCACCAACCGGATCTCAACTACGACAATCCGCACGTGCTCAAGGCGGTGACGCGAGTACTGCACTACTGGCTCGACATGGGCGTCGACGGCATGCGGCTCGACGCGGTGCCGTATCTCGTCGAGCGCGAAGGGACAAGTAACGAGAATCTGCCGGAGACGCACGCGGTACTGAAACGTATACGTGCCGAAGTCGACGCGCACTTCGCTAACCGCATGTTGCTTGCGGAGGCCAACCAGTGGCCCGAGGACGTGCTGCCGTATTTCGGCAACGGCGACGAATGCCACATGGCGTTTCATTTCCCGCTGATGCCGCGCATCTACATGGCGATCGCGCAGGAAGACCGTCACCCGATCACCGACATCATGAATCAGACGCCGGACATTCCGTCGAACTGCCAGTGGGCGATCTTCCTGCGCAATCACGACGAACTGACGCTCGAAATGGTGACGGAGCGCGAGCGCGATTATCTCTGGAGCGTCTACGCGCGCGATCAGCGCATGCGCATCAACCTCGGCATCCGCCGCCGCCTCGCGCCGCTGATGGACAACGACCGCCGCAAGATCGAACTGATGAACGGCCTGCTGCTGTCGATGCCCGGTACGCCGGTGATCTATTACGGCGACGAAATCGGTATGGGCGACAACGTGTTTCTCGGCGACCGTGACGGGGTGCGCACGCCAATGCAGTGGTCGCCGGACCGCAACGGCGGATTTTCGAAAGCCGACCCGCCGCGTCTCTACCTGCCGCCGGTGATGGACCCGATCTACGGCTACGGCGCCCTCAACGTCGAAGCGCAGGCGCGTTCTCCCGCCAGTCTGCTCAACTGGACGCGGCGCCTGATCGCGACGCGCCAGGCGCATCGCGCGTTCGGCCGCGGCACGCTGACGTTCCTGTACCCGAGCAACCGCAAGATCCTGGCTTACTGGCGCGAGCACCAGGGCGAGGTGATCCTGTGCGTGTTCAATCTGTCGCGCGCGGCGCAGGCAGTCGAACTCGACCTTGCCCGCTTCAAGGGTTGCGTGCCGATCGAATTGTTCGGACGCAACGCATTCCCGCCGATCGGTGAGCTGTATTATCTGCTGACGCTGCCGGCGTTCGGGTTTCACTGGTTTTTGCTTGCGAGCGAAGAATCGCTGCCTGCGTGGCACGAACCGCCGCCGGCCGCGCCACCGGAATTCGCGACTCTGGTTGCACCGACGGGACTTAAGGATCTGCTGCGTCCGCCGGCGCGCCGACGCCTCGAAGAGCGCGTGTTGCCCGCCTTTTTGCCGCGGCAGCGCTGGTTTGCCGCGAAGGGCAGGCACGTCGAGACGACGCAGATCGCCTACGCGGTGGAGTTACAGCCCGAGTACTGGTTCATCGAGGCCGAAGTCATCTTCGACACGGGCGCGGCGCAACGCTACTTCCTGCCGTGCGCGCTCGCTTCCGAGGCCGCCGAGGCTGCCGGCGGCGCGCTTATCCCGTTTACGCTGGCGCGCGTGCGTCGTGGCCAGCGGCTGTGGACGCTGCTCGATGCCGCTGCCTTCGACGGTTTTTTCTTCGCGCTGATCGCGGCGGTTGAGGCACGGCGCGAGCTAGAAGCCGGCGACGAACGCATCGTGTGCAGTCCGACGGGGCAAATCGCCGGCCTCACGCTGCCGCCGGACGCCGAAGTGCGGCGCGTCGGCGTCGAGCAGAGCAATACCTCGGCGCGCGTCGGTGAGGACTTCATCGTCAAGGTGTTTCGCAAGTTAATCACCGGCGTGCATCCCGAACTCGAGGTCAGCCGCTTTCTCACAGCCGCCGGCTTTGCCAACACACCGCCGCTGCTCGGCAGCATTGAGCGCATCGACGCGTCCGGTATGCCGACCACGCTTGCGATCGTGCACCGCTACGTGCCCAACCAGGGCGACGGTTGGCAGCACACCGTCGAGCACCTTGAACGACGCCTCGAAGAGCCCGGCATTGCCATCGCCGCCGCGGAGGAAGCCGAGCCGCCGCCGGTGTACGACTTTCATGTCGACCTGATCGCTACGCTCGGCCGGCGTACCGCCGAGCTGCACACGGCGTTTGCACGGCCGAGCGGCGATCAGGCCTTCGATCCGGAACCGGTGCGTGCATCGGATACGGCAGCCTGGCGGCGTGCGGCACGGCGGCAGGCCGACGCCGCCTTCACAGCATTGCGCAGCGTGCGCGGCAGCGTCGCCGGCACTGTACGCCTGGAGCTCGACGCGCTGTACAAGCGCCGGCGTGCATGCCTCGCCGCCATCGATCGTCTCGCCGCGGACGCGCCCGCCGGCCGCAAGACGCGCATTCACGGCGACTATCACCTGGGCCAGGTGCTGGTGGTGCAGAACGACTGGATGATCATCGACGTCGAAGGCGAGCCGGCCAAATCGCTGGCCGAGCGGCGCAGCAAACAATCGCCGCTGCGCGACGTCGCCGGCATGCTGCGTTCGTTCGACTACGCCGCGTGGGCGGCGGTGATGCGCCTTGCGCGCGACGCACCCGGGCCGGCCGAAGCGGTGCTGCGTTTCGCGCGCGAATGGCGCGATGCGGCGATCAAAGCGTTTTTCGACGCTTACCTCGCACACGCGCCCGCAACCGCCGGCTTTGCCGACAATCCGACCACGGCGCGCCACTGGCTCGACCTCTTCATGCTCGAAAAAGCCTGCTACGAAATCGTCTACGAGGCCAACAACCGGCCCGAATGGCTGACGATCGCGATGCATGGCGTGACGGAGATGTTGGATGGGCTGGAATAAGCAACGGGACTGGGAACTGGAGGCTGTGGGCTGGGGAAGGGCTCGGACCCCGCGCTCTGGCTTCCGGTCGAGGCCTTGCTGATGGCGACGCGTACTTCGAGCCATTTGTTGCCGAACGAGACGGCCATCCGCTCCGTCGTTACAGGCGACTGCGACGATCCGTTTGCGATTCTTGGACCGCACGCTAATGCCGATGGCGTTGCCGTGCGCGTGTTTTTTCCGGACGCGATCGAATTGAGCCTTGTCGACGCCCGCGGCAAGGCGCTGGCAATCGCCGAGCGCGTGCATCGCGACGGCTTCTGGATCGCGCCGCTCGCCAAGCCTGTGCGTTACCGCTTGCGCGTCCGCACCGCGGCCGGTGCGTTCGATTGCGAAGACGCGTATCGCTTCGGCGAAGTGCTCGGCGAGCTCGACGTGCATCTGCTCGCCGAAGGCAATCACCTGCGCAACTACGAGCGTCTCGGGGCGCACATCTGCACGATGGACGGCGTGCACGGCACCGCGTTTGCGGTGTGGGCGCCGAATGCGCGCCGCGTCAGCGTCGTCGGCGACTTCTGCAACTGGGACGGACGGCGGCTGCCGATGCGGCGCCGTTACGAGTGCGGCGTCTGGGAGCTGTTCGTCCCGCACGTCGGCGCCGGCGCTATATATAAGTATGAGATCAAGGGCCGCGACGGCGCGGTGTTGCCGCTCAAGGCCGACCCGTACGCATTCTACGCCGAGCGCCGCCCGCACACCGCGTCGATCGTGCATGCGCTTGGTGGTCTGGAGTGGCACGACAGCGGCTGGATGAATGCCCGGGCGTCGCGTAATGCGCGCGACGCGCCGATTTCGATTTACGAGGCGCATCTCGGTTCGTGGCGGCGCATGCCGGAAGAGGGCAACCGCTACCTCGGTTATCGCGAGCTCGCCGACACGCTGGTGCCCTACGTCAAGGACCTCGGTTTTACGCACATCGAGCTGATGCCCGTCAGCGAGTATCCATTCGACGGTTCGTGGGGTTACCAGCCGATCGGCCTGTACGCGCCGACGAGCCGTTTCGGGCCGCCGGAAGACTTCGCGTATTTTGTCGACCGCTGCCACGCCGAAGATATCGGCCTGTTGCTCGACTGGGTGCCCGGTCATTTCCCCACCGACCCGCATGGCCTCGGCTGGTTCGACGGCACCCATCTGTATGAGCATGCCGACCCGCGGCTTGGCTTCCACCAGGACTGGAACACGCTGATCTTCAACTATGGCCGCCGCGAGGTGATGAATTACCTCCTCGGCAACGCGTTGTTCTGGCTCGACCGCTACCACGCCGACGGCCTGCGCGTCGACGCGGTCGCGTCGATGCTGTATCTCGACTACAGCCGCAAGCCGGGCGAATGGCTGCCGAACCGCTACGGTGGGCGCGAAAACCTCGAAGCGATCGATTTTCTGAAGCGCATGAACGAGCACGTCTTCGGCCGCTTTCCGGGCGCGACGACCGCCGCCGAGGAATCGACTGCCTGGCCTGGCGTGTCGCGGCCGACTTACCTTGGCGGCCTCGGCTTCGGCTACAAATGGAACATGGGCTGGATGCACGACACGCTGCGTTACATCGCCGAGGAGCCGGTACATCGGCGCTGGCACCACAACGATCTGACCTTCGGGTTGCTGTACGCGTTCAGCGAGAATTTCATCCTGCCGCTCAGTCACGACGAAGTCGTGCACGGCAAGCGATCGCTGCTGTCGAAGATGCCCGGCGATCGCTGGCAGCGTTTCGCGAATCTGCGCGCGTACTTCGGGTTCATGTTCGGCCATCCGGGCAAGAAGCTGCTGTTCATGGGCGGCGAATTTGCGCAGGAGCGCGAATGGAATCACGACGCGAGCCTGGACTGGCAACTGTTGAACGACACCGCGCACCTCGGCGTGCAGCGGCTGGTGCGCGACCTCAATCGTCTCTACCGCGAGCTGCCGGCGCTACATCGGCGCGATTGCGAGGCGGAAGGCTTCGCATGGATCGAGTCGAACGATGCTCAGAACAGCGTGCTTGCGTTCGCACGTCACGGCGGCAACGGCACGGCACCCGTGGTTGTGATCTGCAATTTCACGCCGGTGCCGCGCCACGGCTACCGCGTCGGCGTGCCGCGTACCGGTCTGTGGCGCGAGCGGCTGAATACCGACTCGACCTACTACGGCGGCAGCAATCTCGGTAACGCCGGCGGCGTGCGCAGCGAGGCGGTCGCGTGGCACGGACAGCCGCAGTCGGTGGTGGTGACGCTGCCGCCGCTGGGGACGATCTTTCTGGAGAGTGCCTAGGACTAAGTGCCTAGGACTAAGTTTGGAAATGGGCAGTCTTACTCTTCACTCAGTCCTGGGCACTAGTTACCAGGCACTGCTGCGACGGGGCGTACAAATGCAAAATCCTTATGCCTGATAGTCACTCACGCATCCTGCCGGGCGATCCCTATCCCTTGGGCGCGACCTGGGATGGCCGCGGTGTCAACTTCGCGCTGTTTTCCGCGCACGCGGAAAAAATCGAGTTGTGCCTGTTCGAGCGCGCCGATGCGCGCGAAACTGAACGCATCGTGCTGCCGGAGTGCACCGACCAGGTCTGGCATGCGTACCTGCCGGATGCGCGCCCCGGCACGCTGTACGGTTATCGCGTCTACGGCCCTTACGATCCCGAGCACGGTCACCGCTTCAATCATCACAAACTGCTGCTCGATCCGTATGCACGCTGGCTGCAGGGCCGGCTGAAATGGTCGGATGCGCATTTCGGTTATCGCGTCGGCTCGCCGCGCGGCGACTTGTCGTTCGATCGGCGCGACAGCGCGCGCGGCATGCCGAAGTGCCAGGTCGTCGACCCGACGTTCAGTTGGGGCTCCGACCGGCGGCCACGGCGGCCGTGGAACCAGACGATCATTTACGAGGCGCACCTGCGCGGCTACACGATGCTCCATCCGGAAGTGCCGAACACAATTCGCGGCAGCGCCGCCGGCTTCTGTTCGCCGGCGGTCATCGACTACCTGCGCAAGCTCGGCATTACCGCGGTCGAACTGCTGCCGGTGCAGGCCTACGTCAACGACCGCCACCTGATCGAAAAGAAGCTGTCGAACTACTGGGGCTACAACACGATCGGCTTCTTCGCGCCGGAGCCGCGGTACCTCGCGAGCGGTGCACTCTACGAATTCAAGACGATGGTCGCGCGCCTGCACGACGCCGGTATCGAAGTCATCCTCGACGTCGTTTACAACCATACTGGCGAGGGCAGTCATCTCGGGCCGACGCTGTCGTTTCGCGGTATCGACAACGCGAGTTACTACCGGCTGCGGCCGGATGCGCCGCGCTATCACATAGACGATACCGGCACCGGTAACACGCTCAATCTCGCCCATCCTCGCGTGCTGCAGATGGTGATGGACAGCCTGCGCTACTGGGCCGGCGAAATGCGTGTCGACGGGTTCCGCTTCGATCTCGCTTCGGCACTGGCCCGCGGCCCGCAAGGCTTCGATCCGCACAGCAGTTTTTTGCACGCGGTACAGCAGGATCCGCTGCTCGCGCAGGTCAAGCTGATCGCGGAGCCTTGGGATTTGAGTCCGGACGGTTATCAGCTGGGTCATTACGGTCCCGGCTGGTCCGGCTGGAACGACCGCTTTCGCGATGCGGTCCGCCGCTACTGGCGCGGCGACCAGGCGGTGCTGCCGGAAGTCGCGACGCGCATGACGGGTTCCGCCGATCTTTTCGATCACGACGGGCGGCGGCCGTGGGCGAGCATCAATTTCGTCACCGCGCACGACGGCTTCACGTTGCAGGACCTCGTGTCCTACAACGACAAACACAACGAAGCCAACGGCGAAGACAACCGCGACGGCCGCAACGACGAGTTGAGCGCCAACTACGGTGCCGAAGGGCCGACCGGAGATGCCGCAATCAACACGCTGCGCGAGCGTCAGCGGCGCAACTTCCTCGCGACGCTGCTGTTCGCCCAGGGCACGCCGATGCTGCTTGCCGGCGACGAGTTCGGCCGCACTCAGCAGGGCAACAACAACGCTTACTGTCAGGACAACGAAATCAGTTGGCTCGATTGGGAGGGGATCGACGATGCGGGCCGCCGCGACATCGCGTTCGTCCGCCGTCTGATCCGGTTGCGCCAGCGCCACCCGGCACTGGCATGGCCGCGCTTCCTGCACGGCCGCGCGCGCGACGAGGCCGGCGTCAAAGACATCACGTGGATCGCGCCCGATGGTGATGAAATGAGCGATGAGGCGTGGCGCGACCCGGCATTGCGCGCGGTCGGCATGCTGCTGAACGGCCGTGCGGGTACCGGCGTCGTGGCGCCACCGCCGGACGAAATTCTGCTGCTGTTGTTGAATGCGAACGCCGACGGTCTCGACTTCAAACTCCCGGGGCTGCCATTCGGTCTCGGCTGGACCTGTCTGCTCAATACCTCCGGCCAATTGCGGCCGGAAACGACGCTGCGCGAGTTCGGCGAAACGCTTGCGCTCGACGGCCACGCGGTGGTGCTTTATCACCTTGCGGTGGAGGAATGAGTGCTGCGCAGCAGGTTATTGGTTAATGGTTAGTGGTTAATGGTAAGAGGTAGAGGTAGAGAGGAAGCAGGACGCACGGATGCCGGCACGTTTTTCCTACAAGATGCCTTTCGGCGCGCAACTCGAAGACGATGGCGTGCACTTTCGTTTGTGGGCGCCGGCGCAGCAGGCGCCGCAGCTCGTACTTGAAGGCGAACACGAGTGGGCGTTGCCGATGCGTTCAGTCGGCAACGGCTGGTTTGAATGTATCACCGGCAACGCCGGTGGCGGGAGCCGCTACCGCTATCTGCTCGAAGACGGCACGCGCGTACCCGACCCTGCCTCACGTTTTCAGCCGGCCGGCGTCCATCGCGCAAGTGAAGTCATCGATCCGTGTGCCTATGCCTGGCGCTGCGACGACTGGCGCGGGCGGCCATGGCGCGAGGCGGTGCTGTATGAAATCCACTTTGGCACGTTCAGTGCCCGCGGCGATTACGGCGGTGTGAGGCGGAAGCTCGATTACCTCGCCGGCCTCGGCGTGACGGCCATCGAACTGATGCCGCTTGCTGCCTTCGACGGGCGCCGCAACTGGGGCTACGACGGCGTGCTGCCGTTCGCGCCTTACGCCGGTTACGGCTCGCCACGGGCGCTCAAGCGCCTGGTCGACGCCGCGCACGCACGCGGCCTGATGATGTTTCTCGATGTCGTCTACAATCACTTCGGCCCGAGCGGCAATTATCTCGCGCAATACGCGCCCCAGTTTTTTACCGATCGCGAACATACGCCCTGGGGTGACGCAATCGACTTCACGCGCCGCGAAGTGCGCGACTTCTTTATCCACAACGCGCTCTACTGGCTCACGGAATACCGGCTCGACGGGCTGCGTTTCGATGCCGTCGACCAGATCCGCGATCCGGGTCCGAAGCATTTCCTGACCGAGCTTGCCGAAACGGTACGTTCGACGGTTGTCGATCGTCACGTTCATCTGGTGCTGGAAAATGACGACAATGCGGCGCGTTACCTGGTGCGCAGCAACTGGCTCGCGACCTCGAAAGCGCCGGCAGGTGCAGGAGATCCGCCGTCGGCGGCGGAGCTTTATACCGCCCAATGGAACGATGACTTTCACCACGCGGCGCATGTTATCGCGACCGGCGAAGAGAGTGGTTATTACGCCGATTATGTCGACGATCCGCTGGCGTCATTCGGTCGAGCGCTTGCCGAAGGTTTTGTTTACCAGGGCGAGTATTCGCACTACCGCGATCGCGCGCGTGGCGAACCGAGCGCGCAGTTGCCGCCGCTCGCTTTCGTCAATTTCCTGCAAAACCACGACCAGGTTGGCAACCGTGCCTTCGGCGAACGGCTTGCGGCACTCGCCGACGAAGACGCGCTCGCGGCGCTGACTGCAGTACTGATGCTCGCACCGCAGTTACCGATGCTGTTCATGGGCGAGGAATGGGCTGCACCGCAGCCGTTCTGTTACTTCTGCGATTACCACGGCGAGCTCGGCGATGCGGTGCGCGAGGGCCGGCGCCGCGAGTTCGCCCGGTTCCCCGCGTTTGCGGAGGAGAGCGCGCGCGCATCGATTCCCGATCCCAACGCACAAGCGACTTTCGACGCCTCACGGCTCAACTGGAGAAGCGCGGCGCGCGCGCCGGCACGTCGGTATCTCGAACTGGTACGCGAACTGCTGGCTGTTCGTGCGCGTGAGATTACGCCATACCTTGACGACGGCTTGTGCGGCGGGCGCTGGAAACGTTTCGCGTCGGCAGGGCTGCATGTCGTGTGGCCACTGCGCAATGCCAGCTTGCATTTGATGGCGAACCTGTCCACCGAAAACGCAGTACCGGATTCGGCACCACCGGGCGATCTGCTGTACACGCTGCCGGCGGCACTTACCGGCGGACGCGTCGAACGACTGCCGCCGTGGTCGGTAATGTGGAGTCGCGCGCAATGAGCGAGAACGACGCGCTCGACGAACTGGCCGATGCCGCCGGTATCGAGCCCGGCTACACCGACACCTGGGGCGTATATCACGCAACTTCGCGCACCGCGCGTTGCGCCGTACTGGCCGCGCGCGGATTGCCGGCCGGCAGCGAAGCCGAAATTCGCGATTCGCTTGCCCGGCTGCGGGCGCGCGAGCAGGCGGTGCCGCCATTCAATTTCGCGCCGGCACCGGCGTGGCGGCCGCATGCCTTGCAGGATGACGGTCGCCTGTGGGGCATCGCGGTGCAGCTTTACAGTCTGCGTTCGGTGCGCAACTGGGGCATCGGCGATTTCACCGACCTCGCCGAGCTGATCGACGGCGCGGCCGAACTTGGCGCCGCGGCGATCGGCCTCAATCCGCTGCACGCGCTGTTTCCCACGCGGCCGGAGCATGCAAGCCCGTATTCGCCGAGCAGCCGGCTGTTCCTGAATCCGCTGTACCTGGACGTCGAGGCCGTGCCGGAATTTCACGACTGTCGCGCGGCGCTGCGCCGCGTGCGTTCGAAGGCGTTCCAGGCGCGGCTGCGGCAACTGCGCGCCAAAACCTGCGTGGATTACACCGGCGTCGCCGCGACGAAATTCGCGGTACTGGAACAGGTTTACAGGTTCTTTCGCGGCGCCTGTCTTGTCGACGCCGCGCATCCGCGCGCACGTGCGTTTCGCGAGTTTCAGGCGCAGCGCAATCCGGCGCTGCGGCGTTTTGCGACCTTTCACGCGCTCGGCGAAAACCGCACCGCCATCGATTGGCGCGAATGGCCGGCGCAATGGCGCGATCCGGGCAGTTCCGCGGTGGCTGCCTTTGCGCGCCGCCACGCCTATCGAATCGAATTCCACGAGTACCTGCAATGGCTTGCCGACTGGCAGTTGCGTACGGCGGCGGAACTGGCGCATGCGCGCGGCATGCCAATCGGCCTTTACGGCGACCTTGCGGTCGGCGCCGATTCGACCGGTGCGGAAGCGTGGTCCGACCAGCGCACGACCGTCACCGGCGCGGCGGTCGGCGCCCCGCCGGATCAGCTGAATCTCAACGGCCAGAATTGGGGCCTGCCGCCGCCGGACCCGCTTGCATGGCGCGAGCAGGCCTACGCGCCGTTTATCGAAATGCTGCGCGCCAACATGCGCCACGCGGGCGCTCTGCGCATTGACCACATTCTCGGCTTGATGCGCCTGTACTGGGTACCCGCCGGCATGTCGGCGAAGGACGGCGCCTACGTGCGCTATCCATGGCGCGAGTTGCTGGCGGTGCTGGCGGCCGAGAGCCGCGAGCAACGCTGCCTGGTCGTCGGCGAAGACCTCGGCACGGTGCCGCAGGGGCTGCGCGAATCGATGATGGATTGCGGGCTGTTGTCATACCGGCTGCTGTATTTCGAACGCGACGGCGACGGCTTTCGCGCGCCGGACGAGTACCCGCGCGAGGCGCTGGTGGCGGTGGGCACGCACGATCTGCCGCCGCTGGCGGCCTTCTGGCACGGCGATGACATCGCGCTGCGCGAGACGCTCGGCCTGTGGCCGACCCCGGAGCAGCGCGATGCGGAACAGGTAAATCGCAGCGCTGCGCGCGCGGCACTCGCGGACGCGCTGCGGCGCCAGCATCTGCTCGCGGATGACCGGGTGCCGGACGAAGCACCGGCGGAAGCGATTTACCGCTACCTCGCGCGCACGCCGTCGCGCCTGTTGATCGTCCAGGTCGAAGACGTACTCGGCCTGCGCACGCAAATCAACGTTCCGGGGACGATCGATGAGCACCCGAACTGGCGGCAGCGGTTGCCGGTGACCGTCGCGGAGATGCTCGCCGATCCTCAATTACGGAATTTGGCCGCGGCGATCCGACAGGAGCGAAGTGCCTAGTACCTAGGACTAAGTGAAGAACCGGATAGCATGATTCTTGATACTCAGTCCCAGGCACTTTTCCGCGTCAGCGTATGAAAGAATGACAATCCCTAGCGCAATGTACCGCCTCCAATTCAACCGCGACTTCGGTTTCGCGGACGCGGAGCGGCTGGTGCCTTATCTTGCCGCGCTCGGTGTCAGTCATCTGTATGCGTCGCCGTGGCTCAAGGCGCGCGCCGGCAGCGCGCACGGTTACGACATTGTCGATCACAACGCCTTCAACCCGGAGGTTGGCAGCGAAGAAGACTTCAATCGCCTGGACGAGGCGCTGCGCGCTAACGGGCTCGGCCATATCCTCGACTTCGTCCCGAATCACATGGGCATTGCGCAGGCGGACAACGCGTGGTGGCTCGACGTGCTCGAATGGGGGCGTGCGTCGCCGTACGCGGATTACTTCGACATCGACTGGGCGCCGACCGAGCCGCGCTTGCGCAACAAGGTGCTGCTGCCGTTTCTCGGCGGCCATTACGGCGAGGTACTGGAAGCCGGCGAACTGGTGCCGCGCTTCGATGCACAAACCGGCACGTTCAGCGTCTGGTATTTCGGCCACCGCTTTCCGATCGCACCGCGCGACTACGGTGCGCTGATTCATGCCGGCCTCGACGCCGGTGCGCCGCCGGAACTGGCGGGACTGGCGGCGCGGTTCACGCGTCTGCAATCGGCATCCGATGCATCGGCGCGGCGGCGCGCGGCGGTGCGCGAAGAGGCCGGCGAACTCAAGCGGCAGTTGGCCGACCTCGCGGCGGATCCGGCGCTGCGCGCGCGGCTCGAGGCCGGGGCCGCCGCACTCGCCGGCACGCCCGGCGACCCGGCCAGTTTTCGGCCGCTGCACGCGCTGCTCGAGCGCCAGGCATACCGGCTCGCGTACTGGCGCGTCGCCGCCGACGAGATCAATTACCGGCGGTTTTTCGACATCAACGACCTAGCCGGCATCCGCATCGAAAATCCGCGCCTGTTCGCGGAAGCGCATCGTCTCGTCAGCACACTGCTCGCCGACGGCCGTCTCGACGGACTGCGCCTGGATCATATCGACGGCCTGTTCGACCCAGCCGAATACTGCCGGCGGCTCGCCGGAATCGCGGCGCGGCCGTTTTACGTCGTTGTCGAAAAGATTCTCGCGCACCACGAGCATTTGCGCCCGTGGCCGATTGCCGGAACGACCGGCTACGACTTTCTGAACCAGGTGAACGCGCTGTTGATCGACCCGGACGGCGAACGCGCGCTGACGCGCACTTACCGGCGCGTGCTCGGCCGCGAGGCCGACTTCGATGAGATGGCCTACACGGCAAAGAAGGACACGATCCAGACCAAGCTCAGCAGCGAACTGAACGTGCTGGCGCGCGACCTCAACCGCATTTCGGAGCGCCATTGGCGCACCCGCGATTACACGCTCGAAAGCCTGACCGATGCGTTGACCGAAGTGGTCGCCGCGTTTCCAGTCTACCGCACCTATGTCGATGCGCACGGTGCGAGCGCCGACGATCGCCGCGACATTGCCTGGGCAGTCGCGCAGGCGCGGCGCCGCTGGCAGGCGCCGGATGCGGACATCTTCGACTTCATCGAAGCGGCGCTCACCGCCGACCTCGCGCGCGAGCGCGGCTACCGCCGCGGCGAGATCATCCGGTTCGCGATGAAATTCCAGCAGTACACCGGCCCGGTGATGGCGAAGGGTTTCGAGGACACGGCGCTTTATCGCTACCATCGCCTGACGGCGCTCAACGAGGTCGGCGGCGAACCGCGCCAGTTCGGACTGTCCATTGCCGCGTTTCATCATGCGAACCGCGAACGTGCCGAACACTGGCCACACGCGATGCTGACGACGGCGACCCACGACACCAAGCGGGGCGAGGATGTGCGTGCGCGCCTCGCCGTGCTTGCCGCGATGCCGGACGCCTGGGACCGGCACGTGCGCCAATGGCGGCGCTTGAATCGCCGCCAGCGACGCAGGTTGGAGTCGGGCCGTGTGCCCGATCGCAACGACGAATATCTGCTGTATCAGACGCTCGTCGGTGCGTGGCCGGTTAAGTTGCTCAATGGCTGGGATAGCGCCGTGGCCGAAGCGTTTACCGGCCGTTTGCAGGCGTACATGAACAAGGCCGTGCGCGAGGCTAAGACGCGTTCGTCGTGGACCAATCCCGATACCGATTACGAACAGGGGGTCTCCGATTTCGTCGCGCGGCTGCTCGACCCGGTACGCGGCCGGCTGTTCCTCGACGACTTCCTGCCGCTGGCGCGCGAGGTCGCCACGCACGGTATTGCCAACAGCCTGATTCAACTGGTGCTCAAGCTCACCTGTCCGGGCGTGCCCGACATTTATCAGGGCGGGGAACTGTGGGACTTCAACCTTGTGGATCCCGATAACCGGCGCCGCGTTGATTTCGCGCTGCGCGCGCGCCTGTTGAACGAGGTCGCCGAGATCGACCGGCTCGACGGCGAGCGGCGCATCAACGCCATCGAGACTGTGCGCGCGGACTGGTACGACGGGCGCATCAAGCTGTTCGTGTTGTACCGGCTGCTGCAATTGCGCAGCCATTACCCGGGGTTGTTTGCCGACGGCGGCTATCAGCCGATCGACGCACGCGGCGCCCGCGCCGACGACGTCTGTGCGTTCGCTCGCACGCACGAGGGCCGCACGCTGATCGTCGTCGTGCTGCGGCAGACCGCGCGTGGCCGCGACCGCTTCGATGCGACGATTCTCGACACGCAAGAGGAGGTCGTGACGATTGACTGGCTCATGCGAACGCAGCGCGTGTTGGGTGCGCAGACGCCGGTGGCGGCGGTGTGCGGTGAATGGCCGTTTGCGGTACTGGTGACGCCGGCATGAAAGGTGGTTTCACAGGCATTGCCATCAGCTTCGTGCTGGCCTTGTTGGCCGGGCTCGCGAATGCCGCCGGCCAGGTGCTGCAGCGCAAGGCGGCGCGCAAGGAGCCGGCGGAACTGCAGATGAGCCCGCGGTTGCTCGTCGATCTCGCGCAGCGGCGAACTTGGCTTTTCGGCATCTGCGCTGTTGTTGGCGGCACGCTGTTCCAGATCGCAGCGCTGGCGTTCGGACCGCTGGCCACGGTGCAGACGATCGTGATCCTCGAGTTGCCGTTCACACTGATCGGCGCGTACTGGTTTCTCGGCAGTAAGCTGCGCGGGCGCGACTGGATCAGCATCGTCGTCATGACCGCCGGTGCCGCCGGCGTCGTCGGCTTCCTCAATCCGCGCGGCGGCCACGCGCAGAATATCGGGACGCTGACGTGGGCGCTGGCGGCCGGCGCAACGACGCTGCCGATCGTCGTTCTGTACCTGCTCGCGCGGCGCAGCGAAGGTTCGCGCGAGGCGGCATTGCTCGGTGCCGCGACCGGCATCTGCTTCGCGTTGTTCGCGGGCCTGATGAAGGGCGTGACGCTGCAATTTCACCATGGCCTGTTGGCGGTGCTTGCCTCGTGGCAGATTTACGTCGGCATAATCGTGGCCGTTGCCGGCATGTGGTTGTTGCAGAACGCGCTGCACGCGGGCAAACTCGCCGCGGCACAACCCGGCATCACGCTACTCGATCCGGCGGTCGCGATCGTCTGGGGGGCGCTGGTGTTTCACGAGCATATGCGCGGCGGCGTATTCATTGCACTGGCTTTCGTCAGCGGCGCGTTGGTGGCGGGCGCAGCGATTGCGCTGGCGGAATCGCCGCTGTTCAACGACGAGAACGAAAACGGTAATAATGGCGATGACGTCGATGATTCGGGTTAATGAAACAATAACGATTGACGAAGCCGACCTCGACTGGCAATTCATCCGCGCCTCCGGTCCGGGCGGACAAAACGTCAACAAGGTCGCGACCGCGGTGCAGTTGCGTTTCGATGCCGCGCATGCCGCGTTGCCCGACGCAGTGCGCACGCGCCTGCTGCGGCTCGCCGGCCGCCGCGCGACCCGGGAAGGCGTCATCGTCATCGACGCGCGCCGCTTTCGCTCGCAGGAGCGCAATCGCGACGATGCGCTCGAACGACTCGTCGCGTTGATTCGCCGTGCAACCGAGAAGCCGAAGTTGCGCAAGAAAACCAGCGTCAGTCGTGCGGCAAAGAAAAGGCGGGTCGAGGAAAAGCGGGCGCGGGCGGCGAAGAAGGGGCTGCGCAAACCGCCGGCTGCCGAGTAGTCGACACGCGACAAATGCAGCGCAGCCCGCCGATCGCCAACTAGACCTGTAGTTTGGCGAGGAGTGCTGCCAGCGCTTGTCCACGATGCGACAACCGATTCTTCTCAGCCTTGTCGAGTTCGGCGGCAGTGCAGTCGAAGCCCGCGGGCATAAACACCGGGTCGTAGCCGAAGCCGTTGTCCCCCGCCGGCTGGATGGCAATCCGGCCTTCCCATGTCCCCTGGCAGATGAGCGGTGTCGGATCGGCTGCGTGGCGCAGCAGCACAATCACGCACTGGAAGCGCGCGCTGCGCAAACCCACCGGAATATCCTTGAGCGCCGTCAGCAGTTTTATTACGTTGTCGCGGTCGCTTGCACCATCGCCGGCGTAGCGAGCCGAATGGATGCCCGGCGCGCCGGCGAGCGCGTCGACTTCAAGACCGGAATCGTCGGCCAGGGCCGGCAGGCCGGTTTCGCGTGCTGCGTGGCGCGCCTTCAGTATCGCGTTTTCGACGAACGACAGCCCGGTCTCCTCGGCTGCTTCGACGTCAAAGTCGCTCTGCGCCACGAAGTCAATGCCGGCCGGCGCGAGCACGGCGCGAATTTCCGCCAGCTTGCCGCGGTTGCCGGTCGCGACGACGACGCGGGTCAGCTTCATTGCCCCAGCGCCGCGCGCTGTGCATCGTGCAGTTGGCGGATGCCGAGCGTCGCGAGCTCCAGCAAGCGGTCGAGTTCGTCGCGGCGAAACGCATGGCCTTCGGCGGTGCCCTGCAGTTCGATGAATGCGCCGGCGTCGTTCATCACCACGTTCATGTCTGTCTCGGCCTGCGAATCCTCCGCATAGTCGAGATCGAGCACCGGCTCACCGGCGACGATACCGACCGATACCGCAGCGACTGCGCCGTGCAGCGGATCCTTTTTCAGCAAGCGCAGCTTGCGCAGCGTCGCGATCGCGTCGACCAGCGCGACATACGCGCCGGTAATTGCGGCGGTGCGCGTGCCGCCGTCGGCCTGGATGACGTCGCAGTCGAGAATGATCGTGCGTTCGCCGAGGGCTTCGAGGTCGGCCACCGCGCGCAGCGAGCGGCCGATCAGGCGCTGGATTTCCTGCGTGCGGCCGCTCTGTTTGCCGCGCGCCGCTTCGCGGTCGCCGCGCGTGTGTGTGGCGCGCGGCAGCATGCCGTATTCGGCGGTGATCCAGCCGCGGCCCTGGCCTTTGAGGAATGGCGGCACGCGCTCCTGGATGCTGGCGGTGCAGAGTAC
>DASSOO010000146.1:0-5431 GCA_035700455.1 Gammaproteobacteria bacterium | reverse complement strand
GGCGCAAGCCGCGATTCAGCTTCGTTGGCTATGGCCACGTCCGTTATCGCGGCTTGCGCCGCTCCCACAGGTTTTTCCTCTCCCACCACCACTACGCTTTCCAAAGGTGTACAGCCGAACGCCAGCGGTTAGAATGTCAGGCTGTTTTGTCAATCGGAAAGTCAAGCTCGTCATGCGCCTGTCCCAGTACCCGCTGTTCACGTCCAAGGAAACGCCGGCCGACGCCGAGATCGTCAGCCACCAGTTGATGCTGCGCGCCGGCCTGATCCGGCGCCTCGCCGCGGGCCTTTATACCTGGATGCCGTGGGGCATGCGCGTACTTCACAAGGTCGAGGCGATCGTACGCGAGGAAATGAATCGCGCGGGTGCGCTGGAGATATTGATGCCGGCGGTACAGCCGGCGGAGCTATGGCGCGAAACCGGCCGCTGGGACAAGTACGGGCCGCTGCTGCTGCGCATCAAGGACCGCGGCGAGCGCGAGTACTGCTTCGGACCGACGCACGAGGAAGTCATCACCGATGTCGTGCGCAAGGAGATTCGTTCCTACAAGGAACTGCCGCTGACGTTTTACCAGATCCAGGTGAAGTTCCGCGACGAGATTCGCCCCCGCTTCGGCGTGATGCGCGCGCGTGAATTCATTATGAAGGACGCCTACTCGTTTCACCTGGATGCGGACTCGCTGAACAAGACCTACGCGGTCATGCACGATGCGTACAGCCGCATCTTCACCCGCCTCGGCTTGAAGTTCCGCGCGGTGCAGGCCGACAGCGGCGATATCGGCGGCGAGTATTCGCACGAATTCCACGTGCTCGCCGATTCCGGCGAGGACGCGATCGCGTTTTCGGATGGCAGCGATTACGCGGCCAACCTGGAAATGGCCGCGGCGCTCGCGCCGGCCGCACCGCGTCCGGCCGCGCAGCAGGCGATGAGCGTGGTCGATACGCCCGACTGCCGCACCATTGAGCAGGTAACGCGGTACCTCGACGTGAAGCCGGAACGATGCGTGAAGACGCTGATCGTCGAAGGCGCCGACGGCGGTCTCGTCGGGCTGCTGCTGCGCGGCGATCACGCGCTGAATCCGGTCAAGGCCGGCAAGCTTGCACAGGTCGCACAGCCGCTGACGCTCGCAAGCGCCGAACGCGTGCGCAAGCAACTCGGCGTCGAGCCGGGTTATATCGGACCGGTCGGGCTCGATATCCCGTTGATCGCAGATTATGCGGTGCTCGCGCTTGCCGATTTTGTGTGCGGCGCCAACGAGCCGGACAGGCACCGCGTCGGCGTGAACTGGCAGCGCGATCTGGCCGAACCGGAAGCGCACGATCTGCGCAACGTCGTGGCCGGCGACCCGAGCCCTGACGGCAAAGGCACGCTTGGCATCGCGCGCGGAATCGAGGTCGGCCATATCTTTCAGCTCGGCACGCGCTACAGCGAACCGATGCGTGCGACCGTGCTCGACGCCAATGGTCGCGAGCAGACATTATCGATGGGTTGCTACGGTATCGGCGTCACGCGCATTGTCGCCGCGGCGATCGAGCAGAACCACGACGAGCGCGGCATCATCTGGCCGCGCGCGATGGCACCTTTTGAGGTCGCGATCCTGCCGCTTAACCGGAATAAATCGGAAGCGGTGGCCGCGGCCGCTGAAAAGCTGCATGACGAACTCGCCGCGCGCGGCGTCGAGGTCGTTCTCGATGACCGCGACCTGCGTGCCGGCGTGATGTTCGGCGATGCCGACCTGCTCGGTATTCCGCACCGGATCGTGCTGAGCGAGCGCAGCCTTGCCGCAGGTGCGGTTGAATACAAAGGCCGGCGCGATGCGGACAGCGTGGACGTCGCGCTGGCCGAACTGCCGGTATTTCTCGACACGCGACTGCGCGCCGAATGATGCAAGCCGGGCGCCTTACGCTCGCGCTCGTGCTGCTGCTTGCGGCGGTGCCGGCGCGAAGCGCGGACGGCACCGCCCACCCCGATCCGAAGCTGGTCGCGCTCGTGAAGCAGGCGGTCGCCGAAAGCACCAGCTTCCACGACCGCTTCGCCGCACAAGTCTGGTTGATGGACATGTCGACGCGGCTCAAGCCGGACATGTCCGACGATGCGAAGCGGCTCAAATTCCTGCGCCTGGTACACGCGGAGGCGACGCGCGCGAAAGTCCCGCCGGAACTTGTGCTCGCGGTCATCCAGGTCGAAAGCGACTTCAAGCGTTTCGCGATTTCTTCGGTTGGCGCCGAAGGCTATATGCAGGTCATGCCGTTCTGGCTCGACGAAATCGGCAAGCCCGGCGCCAACCTGTTTCACGCGCAAACCAATTTGCGTATCGGCTGCACGATCCTGCGTTACTATCTCGACCAGGCGCATGGCGACCTTCGCCACGCGCTGGCGCTGTACAACGGCGACGGCAACCGATTTGTGTACGCGGACCGCGTTTTGAAGGCGCTGAGCGACCGGTGGTATCGGCAGTAACAATGGGAATTGCAGGAGCGATCTCCGGTCGCGATCAGAGATTACAGGTGGAAACGCGCAATGAACGATAAAGACATCCGCTGCCGGCGGTTTTTCGTTTCAGGACGCGTGCAGGGCGTGTTCTTTCGCGGCGGTACGCAAACGGAAGCGCGGCGGCTCGGCATTACAGGCTGGGCGAAGAATCTGCCGGACGGCCGTGTCGAAGTGCTGGCATGCGGCAATGAAAAAGCATTGGCCGCGCTTGCCGAGTGGCTGTATCACGGGCCGCCACACGCGCAGGTGACGGACGTAACGGCGAACGATGTCGATTGCGATCCACCTTCCGGTTTCGCCACGCGCTGACCTTCTCTGATAACCGGCGCAAAAAAAAAGAGGGCTCGTAACGAGCCCTCTTTTATTTACGGAATGTCTGCCGCTCAGTGTATCTGCAGCCCTTCCGGTTCCGACATCGTCGCCGGCTGACTCATGGTCGTCGGCTGGCTCATCATCTCGGGCTGGCTCATCGACCCCGGCTGACTCGTCATGCCGGACTGGCTCATCGACGACGACTGCGGTTCCATCTGCGGAGCATTCTCGAGGTACTGCTGATCGGACGACTCTGCCGGACCAACCTGCCACGCGCCACGTGTCTTGGCATGCATGGTCGCAGCGTCGACCGCCGACTGCGACGGATTCGTCGGCATCGACAGTTGCTGATCCGGATAGATCAGGTCGGCGTCCTTGATCTTGTCGCTGTTCGCCTTGTAGATCAGCGGCCACTCCCAGGCGTTGCCGTAGGTCTGGCTGCTGCCGGCGATCTTCCAGAGGCTGTCACCGCGCATGACGGTATAAGTCGTTTGCGCGGCCGCGAGTTCGGCATTCAGCGAACTCAGCGTCTCGTAGGCGCGACGGCCGTCGTTGTTCTGGATCGCCTGCTCGCCGTCGTTCAGACGCGACTGCTGATCGGAATTGAGATTGGTGAACTGCTTGGCCCGAGCCAGCTCGTCACGTGCGTTGGCGAGGTAGCAATTGTTGACCGCCTCCTGCACCGCCTGGCTGGCCTGCGAAGCAAGATCCTGCGCGCGGGCATCGTTGCCGGACGAAGCGGCATCCCGAGCCTGCTGCAGCAGGTCCTGTGCGTTACCGGTGTCGGTGCACGGTGCCTGCACGTTGTTGATGGCAGACTGCGCATCCTGTATCGCCTGCGTCGTCGCGGCGCTCGCTTGCGGCTTCGGCGGCGGCTTGCTGGCGCAGCCGGCAATGAAGCCGGCCGCCACGACGGCGATCGCCAGTTGTCGGAACGGAAGCTTTAACATGGTACGTCCTCCACCAACGTTGTTGTTCTCATGGCCCCAATGGCGAAGAGAGTAAGCTACGCGACACCCTAGCACCGCGCTACAGGTGATGTCAAGCTATAGCCTTCAGCTCTAAGGATATGGAAATTAAAGGATTTTTACGGCGGGGACTGGCTCTGGCCGTTGCCGAAATGGCGGCTGATGTCGAGGGCGCCAAGCGCTGCGGTCCGGGCTTTCGTGGCGCTTTCGTTGGCACGGGCGAAGTTATGCTGCCGGAGCGCCAGCTCTGCATCGCGGAGAAACTGCTTGGCCTGGGCCAACTCTGCGGGGGCAGCTCGGGCCGCCCCGGCCTGCTCAGCGGCGGCAATTGCCTGACGAGCGTCGCTCATTTGCTGCACGGGCGCGCTGGCGCAACCCGCCAGTACCGTCACCAGCAACGCCGCACCCAGAATCCGCCCCCACCAGCGTACGCTAGGCATTCGCAATTCCGTCCGATCCAAACCACGACAAGCTAGCAGCGCGATATGACAGCGTCAAGAGCCGTGCCGCCCTCCGCGCCGCGTCCTGCTAACATACGCGCCCATGGCTGAAATCCTGGTGCTCTATTACAGCCGCTACGGCGCAACCGCGGCGATGGCAGACCGCATTTGCCGCGGCGTGGAGGAAGTTCCGGGCATGCAGGCCCGGCTGCGGACCGTGCCGCCGGTCTCGGCGGTGTCGGAGGCTACCGGGGACGCGATTCCGGCGGAAGGACCGGTTTACGCGACCCACGCGGATCTTGTCGAATGCGCCGGCCTGGCGCTCGGCAGCCCTACCCGCTTCGGCAATATGGCGGCGCCGCTCAAGTACTTCCTCGACGGCACCGGCGGGCTGTGGCTGTCCGGCAAGCTCGCCGGCAAGCCGGCCGGCGTATTCACGTCGACGGCGACACTGCACGGCGGGCAGGAAACGACACTGGTGTCGATGATGCTGCCGCTGCTGCACCACGGCATGCTGATCGTCGGCCTGCCCTACACCGAGCGGCTGTTGACCGACACCCGCTCCGGCGGTACGCCCTACGGCCCGAGCCATCTCGCCGGCAGCGATGCACGGTTGCCGGTGACGCAGGAGGAATTCGAGCTGTGCCGCGCGCTCGGTCGGCGCATCGCCGAGACGGCGCTGGCACTCGAACGCGGCCGCACCGGATGATCGCGCCGCGCCGCCTGACGCTGGCTGCCGCCGGTCTGCTCGGCGCGTGGCTGATTGCCTGGTTCGGCTGGCTGTCGGCGCCGCAGGTGCCGCCGCCCGCCGCGGCCGCCTTCATCGCCGTGATCCCACTCCTCGCCGTCGCCTGGCCCCTCGCCCGCGACCGCGCCCCCGCCTACGCCTGGTGCGGTTTCATCGCCCTCGGCTACATGGCCCATGCCCTGACCGAAATCTTCGCCGCCGCCAGCGACCGCGGCTTCGCGCTCGTCGAACTGGTGCTCGTCGCGATTCTGTTCGTCGCCGCCGGCGCGGCGTACCGCGCCCGCAGGGCGCGGGAGATCATGGGAGGTAATAGGTGATAGGTAATGGGTTATAGGTAAGAAAAAGATGGCACTAAACCTTGGCCAAGCTCATGTGAGGATCGCTCGACCGACGGCCGATTTGCCGGCAGTCATTCGCTTCTATCGTGATGGTCTTGGGTTCGACGTCCTGTACGAGTTCCAGGACCATGA